>JAHHSS010000099.1 GCA_020025095.1 Peptostreptococcus sp. | reverse complement strand
CTTTAAAATCATCGAATATAATTGCAGTACAAATGATTAATATCCCTAGTACCACAAATATATCAGCCAAATTAAATACATAATTCCATATAAATCTAAAATCCAAAAAATCTATTACATATCCTAATTTCAATCTATCTATAAGGTTTCCTACTGCCCCAGCTATTATCATTGAAATTGAAATATTAATTAACTTCCCATAATTTTTCCTATAAATACATATTAACCCTGCTACTACTACAATAATCGCGACTAAAGTAAAGAAAATTTGTTTTCCTTGCATTAATCCAAAGGCAGCGCCACGATTTTCAACATATGTTAAGTGAAATATGCCTTCTATAATTGGAAGACTTGCTCTAGTACTTAGCATATGTTGAACTACTATTTTAGATACTTGATCAAGAGCTATCAAAATTATTATTAGTAATATGTACATAATCTTCTCCTTCGTCTTTTACTAGTAAAACTCACAAAATACATATATACAACTTTCATAACATCATATTACTTGCAAATTTAATTTTCCAATTACATGTAAAAGTATGTTTTGTATATAATTATCCATAATAAATAATTATACCATAAATTACAACAAAAAAAATAAAAGTGCCGTTTAAATACGGCACTTTTATTATAATTATTTTCATAAAATCATTTTCATTAAAATTTAAAATTAATAATTTCTCTTTATAAATCCAATCTTTTCATAAACTGCATCTAAAGTTTTTCTAGCTCTCAATTCAGCTTTTTTTGCCCCTCTTATATATATCTCTTCAAGGTAATCTTGATTGTTTAAAAGATAATTATACTTTTCCCTCATAGGTCTAAGAGATTCAACTACAGCCTCCGCCATCTCTTTCTTAAATGCACCATATCCCTTACCTTCATACATAGCTACTATCTCTTCCACAGATTTGTCTGTCATAGCTGAATATATATTTATAAGATTCTTAAGACCGGGCTGTTCATCCGTGTATCTAACAATACCAACTGAATCTGTAACTGCCTTTTTTATCTTCTTTGCTGTAGTGTCCGCATCTTCAGAAAGAAGTATAAATGCATTTTCATTAGAATCCGATTTACTCATTTTCTTATCTGGTTCTTGAAGACTCATTACTCTAGCTGTCCCCTTTGGATAGTATCCTTCTGGAACAACAAAAGTTTTAGAAAATCTATTGTTAAATCTCTCAGCTAAATCTCTAGCTAGCTCCATATGCTGCTTCTGATCATCTCCTACTGGAACAACATCTGCTTGGTATAAAAGAATATCTGAAGCCATTAATACTGGATATGTAAATAAACCTGCATTAAGATTCGCCTCACTCTTTTTTGATTTATCCTTATACTGAGTCATTCTGTTAAGTTCACCCATATATGTCATTGTACATAAAACCCAATTAAGTTCTGCATGTTGCGGAACATGTGATTGTATAAATATTGTATTTTCCTCAGGGTCTATTCCACAAGCAATGAACTGAGCAAGAAGCTCAATAGTCTGTCTTCTAAGAACTTCTGGATCCTGTGGAACTGTTATAGCATGCATATTTACCATACTAAAATAACATTCAAATTGTTTCTGCAATTCTGTCCAACTCTTTAATGCTCCAAGATAGTTTCCTAAAGTCATTTTTCCTGAAGGCTGAACCCCACTAAATATTACCTTTTTTTCTTGTTCACTCATTTTTTTCTCTCCTTATATAGTATTTATAAACCCTATATAATATATTAAAAGCATTTACCTATTCTCCATTATATACTTGTTTAAAAAAAGTGTCAATGATATAAAGAAGCCACTTATTTAGACTAATAAGTGGCTTCTTTTCTTTATAAAGTAAATTAAATTTATTTTGCTTTTAAATACGATTCATCAATAATTTCAAACTAAACTATTTCAAATTCTGAATCATTTTTATCTGTTAGATTTCCTTTATTTTTAAATGCAGACTTCAACATCATAAATGAAGTTAATGCTACAACTATTGTAACGAGTATCTTCAACTTGTCTATTGATAGCCCCTTTACAAAAAATGCCGCTATTATTACCCCTGCTATACCAAATATTGATATTAGCAATGAGTTTTTCTTTGCATATGCATCTTCTTTTATAAATTTAGATGATGCAACTGGCATTAATAAAGCACATGAGCCCATCATTATTGGAAAGGCTGCTGATGGATCCATTCCCATTGAATATACCACAACCATTGCTGGGGCATATAGGCCTATTCCAGCTGTCATTAGAGCTCCTAATACAAAGAAAATTGCTACAGCTATAATTAGCTTAGTTCCATGTAAACCTAACGCTGTACCTCCAATCGGAAGTACATTTAAAGTAGATAGTAATAACATTACTGCTGATATAAAAAGTGCTACTCCCATTATAATCTGTATCTTTTTCTCGTCTGTCCTAGCTATAACTCCGGCTCCTAAATAAGAGCCTATCACAGCTGCAGCGATTAAAGATACTAAAGTTATAGCTTCTACTTTTGTAGCCTGTATAAATATAATGGCTTCACATAAAACAGGCAAAGTACAGGCAACATTAAGTGTTGCTGGTATCTGCTTATCTGTTATATTGCTCTTAAAAGCCTTAAACAAAAATACAGTAGGAGCAAAGGCACCTATTCCCAATGTATCAAAAAAGTTAGTTGAAAAACCTATTAAAGCTGGTTTCCAAGCTTTTTCATCTTCCAATCTGCCCTCTTTTTTTGCAGATATCTGATCTTTAAAAAATACAATTCCAAATCCTACTACCGCAACATACAGTAGTATCTGTAAAACTCTTATCATTTTATACCTTCCTCTATTTGTTAATTTCTAAATCGTCTTCATACTAATAATGACTATTTCCTATCAAAATTAAATTTATATTTACTATTTTGATATTATAACTTTAAAATACTTTTTCTTTATAGACTTGATAGTAAACATTTAAAATATTTACATTAATCTATGCCATTATTAAATTATAAAATTAAATTTTCATTTTTGTGTAAAATCTTCTTAGTAGTTAAATATTTATAATAGAAGTAATATATCTACTTAAAATTTTCCTATGATTTTCACTTGTTTTTAATAAAACTTATAAAACTTATAATCTTTTTAACATATTTACAACCATGTCTTTGGAATTTATAGCAGCTATTTTTACAAATTCATCATAAGTCATATCTGCTGAATTATCCGCTTTATCGGATATAGCTCTAATTATTACAAAAGGAAGTTTGTTTAAATAAGCAACATGTGCTATTGCTCCACCTTCCATTTCGCAACAGTATCCGCCAAAATCATTTCTTAACTCAGCTTTTGTTTCATTATCAGCAACGAATTGGTCTCCAGTAACTACTCTTCCCTTATAAGCATTAAACTTTAAATTTTCTTCCTTAAAAGCGCTATATGCAGCCTCAATAAGTCTTGAATCTGCAGTAAATACAGATGTTTTCATTCTAGGTATTGTCCCCTTAGGATCTCCCAGTGGAGAAGCATCTACATCATATTCTACTGCATCTGTAGATATTACTATGTCATTAATATCAAGTTCTTCGTACAATGCCCCTGCTACTCCAGTATTGATAACCGCATCTACTTTAAATTCACTTATCAATATTTGAGTACACATTGCAGCGTTAACCTTAGCAATACCACATTCTACAATAACCACTTCTTTACCTTCTATTAAACCCTCATTGAAAGAAAGTCCTGCAATTACTCTTTCTTTTCTAGCTTTAAGCATTGAAGTAAGTTCTTTTACTTCTTCTTCCATTGCACCTATTATTCCTATTTTTTTCATAATTGATGTATACAAACTGTATACTATTCACCCCTTTCAACCAAATAATTTTCATTAAAAATCATAGTGTGAAAACACTATGATTTTTAACATAACTAAATTAATACTATTTTTTAAATCTTTTAATTATAAAAGTCCCATTACCTTTTGCATTATCAAACTTACAACTATTATGCCTATCCAACAAAATGAGCCCAATAATATAGGCTTTCCACCTGTTTTAATAAGCTTAACAATATCAGTATTCAAACCAATAGCTCCCATTGCCATTACAATAAAGAACTTACTTACTACTTTCATTAATGCAAAAAAATCGGGTATGCCATTTGCTAAAGCACCTGAAATTATTCCATTTGATATAAGCATTTCACATATTGTAGTGACTATCGAACACGCAACAAAATATAGTATAAAAGTAGGAACCATCTTCCCTATCTTATATATACTAAAAGATTCCTCTTTTTCTTCTTTCTTTGAAAAATAAAGAGATAAGAAAAATGTTATCGGTATAATTGCAAGAGTTCTTGTAAGTTTAACAACAGTTGCTGAATCTAATACCATTGTTCCCGTCTGATGAATACTATCCCAAGATGAAGCCGCAGCAGTAACTGATGATGTATCATTGACAGCTGTACCTGCAAATATTGCAAAACCTTGATTTGTCAATCCCATCAAATCTCCTATTGTTGGGAATATAAGAGCCGCAATTATATTAAAGAAAAAAATTACTGATATAGCCTGAGCTATCTCGTCACTGTCTGCATCAATTACAGGAGCTGTGGCAGCTATTGCAGAACCTCCACATATTGAAGAGCCTACACCAACCAAAATAGATATCTTTTTCGGTATATTGAGTTTCTTACTTAAAAAATAAGATATTATAAGTGAAGTTGCTATTGTGCATACAATTATAGGCAAAGAGTCTTTACCTACTTTCACTATCATTTGAAGATTTAACCCAAAACCAAGAAGGATAACAGCATATTGTAATACTTTTTTTGAAACAAATGCTATACCTGCTTCAAACCCTCTTTTTCTATCCCCCAGAATCATTCCAACTATTATACCAATAACTATTGAAAATACTGGCCCACCTATAATCGGCATCATTTTACCTAAGTACCATGCTGGAATGGACATTAAAAAGCAGAAAAAAATTCCCTTGTTCTTTTCTTTCATCATATTATTTTCCTCCCAATAAAATATAATACCAATATATTTTACATTTACTTATAAAAAATTTCAACCGATTTGTTTTATAAAAATAAAGTCTATAGATAGTTTTTTAAAGCAGAAATAGACATTTTTTCTATCTATACTTTTATAAATATGTTTTTAGGAAGATAGACCGCCTCGTACTCCATAAAGG
>JAHHSS010000098.1 GCA_020025095.1 Peptostreptococcus sp. | reverse complement strand
TTTTTAAATCTATACTGCCATTATATCCTTTTCTTTATCTGAAGTAAGCTTTTCTATGTTCTTTATATACTCATCAGTTATCTTCTGAACTTCATCTAATGCTTTCTTTGCTTCATCTTCTGCAAGTTCTCCAGCTTTTTCCATCTTCTTTATTTCATCATTGGCATCTCTTCTATCATTTCTGATTCTAACCTTAAAAGTTTCAGCCGCCTTTGAAACTTTTTTCGCTAGCTCTTTTCTTCTTTCTTCTGTAAGTTGTGGTACAACTAATCTAATAACTGAACCATCATTAGTAGGAGATATACCCACATCTGATTCAGCAATTGCCTTTTCTATATTGTGTATGCTTGACTTATCCCAAGGTGTTATAGTCAATATTCTACCTTCTGAAACAGCAACTGCCGCCATCTGATTTATAGGTGTAAGAGTACCGTAATAATCAACTCTTACCTTATCAAGCATTGATGGATTAGCTCTACCAGCTCTTATAGTTCCAAATTCAAACTTTAAAGCTTCTATTGTTTTATCCATCTGTTCTTCTAAACGAACATGAACATCTAATTTCATATATTACCTCCTAAATATTTAAAAGTTTTTTCTTTATCTATATTATACTATTTATTCTACGGTAGTTCCAATATTTTCTCCATATACTACCTTAATAATATTTTCTGTTGAAAGTTCGAATACCTTTATTGTAATCTTATTGTCCATACATAGAGATGTAGCGGTTGAATCCATAACTTTTAATTCCCTATTAATTACTTCCATATATGTAAGATTAGTAAACTTTTTAGCATCTTCATGAACCTTAGGATCCTTATCATATACTGCATCTACATTCTTTGCAAGAAGTATTACATCAGCTTCCATTTCTGCAGCTCTTAAAGCCGCAGCTGTATCTGTTGAGAAATATGGATTTCCCGTTCCTGCACCAAATATTACTACTCTACCTTTTTCAAGGTGTCTAACAGCTCTTCTTCTTATATATGGCTCAGCTACTTGTCTCATTTCTATTCCAGTTTGAACTCTTGTAGGAACTCCTACATTCTCCAAAGAATCCTGCAAAGCCATCGCATTCATTACTGTTGCAAGCATTCCGATATAGTCTGCTGTTGTTCTATCCATACCTTGGCTAGTTCTTCCTCTCCAGAAATTCCCTCCACCAACTACGACTGCAACTTCAACACCTACATCATTTAATTCTTTTATAGCAAGTGATATATCATGTAGTACATCATTGTTTATACCAAAACCTATTCCACCAGATAATGCTTCTCCACTTATCTTAAGTAACACTCTTTTGTATATTGCTTCCTTCATATCTTTCACTCCTTTTGAAACTATATAATTCTTAAAATTACTATAACTTGCTACAAATACACTATTTAAATACATGTATTCATCAAGTTGAGTATAAATTTTAATGAAATATTAATGAAAATACAATATCTATAAAAAAGAGAACACGCTAAGTGTTCTCTTTACTTAATCTACTACTTCATCTGCTTTGCAACTTCGTCAGCAAAGTTTTCTTCTCTCTTTTCGATACCTTCACCAACTTCGTATCTAACCATTCTAGATACCTTTATTGAGCTACCAACTTCCTTAGCAACCTTGTCTACAAGCTTTCCTATAGTTAAATCAGAATCCTTAACGAATACCTGGTCTAATAGACAAACTTCCTTTAATTCCTTGTTTAATCTACCTACAACCATCTTTTCAACTATATTTGCTGGCTTACCTTCATTTAGAGCCTGCTGAGTAAGAACTTCTGTTTCATGAGCTATGTATTCCTGATCTACATCATCTCTTGATAAATACTTTGGATTCATTGCAGCAATCTGCATAGCTATATCCTTTCCTAAAGCAAATATCTTTTCATCGTTTGAATCAGTATCAAGTTCTACAACAACACCTATCTTACCACCACCATGGATATATCCAACAAGCTTACCATTAGTAGATAGCTTTTCAAATCTTCTTATATCTAATTTTTCTCCTATAGTAGCTATTCTATCGTGAAGAACTTCCTTTAAAGCCTTTCCTTCCTTGTGTTCAGCTGATAATAGTTCTTCTACGTCATTTGACTCACCATTTAAAGCCATTTCAGCTACGTCCTTTACAAAAACCTTAAAATCTTCATTCTTAGCAACAAAGTCTGTTTCAGAGTTAACTTCTACTATTGCTGCAGAAGTACCATCTTCATTACTTATTATTGTTACAAGACCTTCAGCAGCCACTCTATCAGCCTTCTTTGCTGCCTTAGAAAGTCCCTTTTCTCTTAATATATCAATTGCTCTTTCCATATCGCATTCAGCTTCAGTAAGAGCTTTCTTACAGTCCATCATTCCTGCGCCTGTTGCTTCTCTTAATTCTTTTACCATCTGTGCAGTTACAGCCATCGTAAAATCCTCCTATTAATTAATTATTTTTATTCACAAAATGGTAAGGGCAATGCCCTTACCATAAGCTTTACATTATTCAATGTATTAATTACATTTCTTCTGTAGTTTCTTCAGCTTCAACAACTTCTTCAACTTCAGATTCTTCTACAGTTACATCATCAACACCCTGTCTAGCTTCGATTACAGCATTAGCCATTGCACCAGTTATTAATTTTACAGCTCTAATAGCATCATCATTTGCTGGTATTGGATAGTCTATCTCATCTGGATCACAGTTAGTATCAACTGTACCAACTACTGGTATACCTAATCTATGAGCTTCCTGTATAGCTATGTTTTCTTTTCTTGGATCAACTACAAATATTGCAGCTGGTAGTTCTGGCATATCCTTTATACCACCTAAGAACTTTTCAAGCTTATCTTTTTCAGCTCTAAGCTTTATAACTTCCTTCTTTGGTAATACATCAAATGTACCGTCTTCTTCCATAGCTTCTAATTCTCTTAACTTCTGGATTCTAGTCTTTATAGTCTTGTGGTTAGTTAGCATTCCACCTAACCATCTTTCGTTTACATAGTACATTCCACATCTTTCAGCTTCTTCCTTTATAGCTTCCTGAGCCTGCTTCTTTGTACCAACGAATAGTATTGGCTTTCCAGTTTCTGCAACTTCTAGCATAAACTTATAAGCTTCATCTACCTTCTTAACTGTTTTCTGTAGGTCGATAATATATATTCCATTTCTTTCTGTGAATATAAACTTCGCCATCTTTGGGTTCCATCTTCTAGTCTGATGTCCAAAATGTACACCAGCTTCTAGTAACTGTTTCATTGAAATTACTGACATTAAATTTTCCTCCTTGGTTTTACTCTTCCAGCACGTTCTACTTCCTAAAAAACCACTTTATAGGCACCTTTTAGGAATCCCGTTGCTGTGTATAATTTTATTTTTGGTCTTAAATAACCTATATTATTTTATCATTGTAACCATCTTATGTCAATAGTTTTTTAGACATTCGACCAAACTTATAATTCTTATTGAATCATTATTGTTGGAACAACTATTGCCGCTATCATTATGATTATTATAAATATTATTATAATAGCAACTTTATTTCCTTTTTTAGACTTATCATCACTATGGGTAACAGTGTTTTCTTTTTTATTACTTTTTCTTTCTTCTTTTAAAAGTTCCTCATCAATATCATTTAGAAAAATTTGATTTGTTTTATAAAAATCCTCTGGACTAACTCTCCCCGTCTTATCAAGAATAGATTCAAGTTGAGGTTTAGATACAGAACTATTTATTTCAGAGGTGTTTATCTTTGAAGTCTTATACATAAACTGGCTCAAGCTCATTAATACCTCATTATAGTTTTTATAACATAAATTGTCATTTCTCTCTAGGAGTTTCTTTATTATTGCAATAAAATCTTGATTATAATCATTTGTATTAATCTTCGACCACATAACACCTTTGTCTATTGCTCGCATAAGTTGCTTTTCTGTATGCGCCTCACTGAAAGGAAATTTTTTAAAAACAGCTTCATAGAGTATTACTCCTAAACAATATAAATCTGTTTTTATATCTGTAAAGTCAATTGATAGCTGAGATGGAGACAAATATTTTAGATTACCAGAACATCTAATGTTAGTTCCCCTATTAGCTTCAGTGATTCCAAAGTCTGCTATCTTGATACTGTATTTTTCATCCACAAGTATATTATCTGGTTTTAAGGAACCATGATGCTTCCCTATGCTTTTATAAGCCTGTAAAGCTTTGACTACTTGTGTAGATATTCTTATAAGTGCATCAAGGTGAAGATATGCTCCTCTAGTTAAAGTGGATAAAGAAACGCCATCAAAATTCTCATAAACAATATAATATAAAAGATTATCAACAGTCCTATGAACACCTACATCTACTATATTTAATATATACGGACATTTCAAATCATTTATTATCATACTTTCATCTATTAAATTAGGAATAAAATCTATACTCACATATCTATTATTTTCTATAATTTTTATTTTAACATTGATTTTTTTTTCCGAATCATATGCATTATAGAGTTTATTTTCTTCTATATAAACAGGTCTATCTGTTATTTCGTATCTATTTCCTATAAAAATCACTTTTTTCTCTTCCTCCTTCAAGAAAGTAAATTTTCATTTTCTATTTTACACTCTTATTATCCATTTTATCACAAATTTTATCTTCTTTCTATACATCTTTGAGCAGTGATAAGCCCAAATTTTGTGAATTTTCCATTGTAACTAATTCTCATATACATATACCTATTTTTTACCTTGTTTTTATGACTATTATTCTTGCTGATAATCATCTAAAAATTAATTTTTCTTATTAAATATCTTATAATTAGATTTTGTATTCGTCATATTCATGGTATATTTATCAATATCCGTTTCTACTTTTCTCATTCAGCTATACCACTATTTTTTTAATATTTGATATATTAACTTATTTTGTATATCATTTTCCTTACTATATTCTCTAATATTCTTTTATAAGATTAAGCCTTTGATATAAATTTTATCTATTTTTCCTATCTAGATACTGTGAAGTGCATGCTAGATAAAATTTTCGAAACTACTATCAATATTATTATTTTATAAATAAAAAAGATAGTTGAAAATATATTTCCAACTATCTTTTCAAACTAATGCTATTTTCCATTTTAAAGATTCTCACATAATATACAGATTTATACTATTAAATAGGTTCTATAATATTTAACGTTGATGGTAATAAAAAAGTCTTCTTGGTCGAAAG
>JAHHSS010000097.1 GCA_020025095.1 Peptostreptococcus sp. | reverse complement strand
GTGTATATATAGATAGAAAATATGTAAATAAAGAGTTTATGTATCATTTATTTTTTATGATTAAAAGAATACAGTATGGAATACACAGTAGAAATGAGTTGAAAGAAAGGATAAAAGAAAAATATCTTATTTCATATAAAATGGCTGTGACGGCAGCTAAAACTATAGAAAAAAATTATCCATATAAGGTATGTGATGATGAAATCGCATTTCTTGCAATGTATTTTGAATTATTTGTTAATAATATGAATAGCAAAAAAAGTCTAAATGCACTTTTAATATCTGACTCAAGTAATTTATGTAAAAAGCTTATGATTCAAGAAATAAAAAAACAGCAGGGAGGAAATATAAATATCACTCATATAAGTAGTAGTGAGTTAGATAGAGATTTTAATGAATATGATTTTGTAATATCAACTATCAGAAAAGATATAAATACTCAAGCTCCTGTAATATATCAAGACGAAATTTTAGATATTCCATATGTTTGCAGGAGAATAGACGCTTTGAGAATTCTTGGAAAAGATATCACTCTTGTAAGAGGATTAGATTCAATAATAGTTAGCTCGCTTTCAGAGGAAACATTTTATATATCTAATAGTAAAAAAACATATTTTGAAAATATAGATAATGTTTTAGAAGAACTTTATAAAAAAGATATTATAGATGAAGAATTTAAAAAGGATATTAATCAAAAGATAAAAAATAGTGCATCGCTTTTTACAAAAAAAATAGCTGTGCCACATGCAGTTAATAGATCTACAGATGATATTGTTGTTTCAATGATAGTATCGAAAAATGGAACTGTTGACTATCCAGATCTTAGATTGATTATATTGTTGGGTATTCCTGAAGAAGCAGATAGTAGCAGCCTTCTTGTGAGATTGTATGAAGAAATAACTGCTGTAATTAGAGATGATAAATTCATCGAAGGAATTAGTAATCTAGAGGATTATCATAGAGTAGTTGACTATTTTATACATAATTCTAACAATATAAACAATAGCATATAGACCATAAAGGAGGTATTATTTTGAACATTATTATAATAGGGATACTTTTTATATTGGCTTTTGTAATGCAGTATGCATTTACTTTTATTCAGATGAAAAGCTTCAAAGTAAGTTATGGAAAACTTAGAAGAATAGGGAGAGTTGTAATAGGGAAGAAAAAAGGTGCATATAGGGCAGGAGCTATAGTAATGATGGCAATTGATGACAATAATAAGGTTATAGCTACTGAATATATGCAAGGAACTACAGTTTTTGCAAGGTTTAAGAAGTTAAATTCATTGAATGGATATTATATAGAAGAAATTGATTCTGAATTATGCGATGAAAAAGGGCTTTCAAAATCATTAAAAAATTCTATTGTAGATGGAGTTACAAATTTTAAAAAAATAATGAATGGTGAAGAAATAGAGATGCCAAAAAGCCCTCTAGGTAAGCTAGCAGATAAAGTAAAAGTTTCTAGCTAGCAGTTGACAACTAGCTTTGATAATACACACAAAGTGTATAAAATAAAAAAATCAGGAGGAAAAATTATGGATGTAATAGTAAATTTAGCATCAAGTTTTACAGGATTATTTGAAGCAGGAGGAAAGGTGTTTGTAAGTTGGGTAGTAGGGATAGTACCAAAAGTACTTTTACTATTAGTATTTATGAATGCACTAATAGCATTTATAGGACCTAAAAAAGTTGAAAAGTTTGCAAAGATTTGTTCAAAGAGTGTAATACTAGCATACGGAATATTACCTTTTTTATCAGCATTTATGTTAGCTAATCCAATGGCATTATCAATGGGTAAGTTCCTTCCAGAAAGAATGAAGCCAAGTTATTATGCTTCAGCTTCATACCACTGCCATACTAATAGTGGTGTTTTCCCTCATATAAATGTAGGTGAAATATTTATATATCTAGGAATAGCAAACGGTATCACAACATTAGGTCTTAATGTATCAGATCTTGCGGTAAGATACATGCTTGTAGGTTTAGTAATGAATTTCTTTGCTGGATGGGTTACAGATTTTACAACTAAGTTTGTAATGAAGCAACAGAATATAGAACTAAGTAACGAAATAAAGCAGTAAAAGATATCGATTTAATACTAACAAAAGATTTAAGAGAGGATGATAGAGATGAATTATAGAAGTATAAAAGTTTCAAAAGGTCCAGGTGGATTTGGAGGACCTTTAACAGTAAAGCCACAAGAAGGTAAAGATGTACTACTTTATATTACAGGAGGTGGTGCTGAACCTAAGATAGTGGAAAAAATAGTAAATCTTACAGGTTGTAGAGCAGTGAATGGATTTAAAAGTTCTGTTCCTGAGGAAGAAATATTTATGGTAATAATAGATTGTGGTGGAACTCTTAGATGTGGGATATATCCACAAAAAAGAATACCAACAATCAATATTATGCCAGTTGGACCAAGTGGACCGCTAGCTAAATTTATTAAGGAAGATATATACGTATCAGCAGTAGGTCTTGATGAAATAGAAGCAACAGAAGATGTTGAAGAAGTAAAAGTTGTGAAAAAAGAGGATAGCAGTCCTAAGAGAGAATTTAAATATAGTGCTGATAAGAAGGTAAGTCAGACTTTGGGAGAAAAAGGAAAGTCTTCAATCATACAAAAGGTAGGACTAGGAGCAGGGAAGGTTATAAATACTCTTTATCAGTCTGCCAGAGATGCTGTTCAATCAATGATAACAACAATACTTCCATTTATGGCATTCGTTGCAATGCTTATAGGTATAATACAGGCATCAGGATTTGGTGATTGGTTTGCAAAGCTATTAACACCACTAGCAGGAAATATTATAGGACTAATAATTTTAGGATTTATATGTTCAATTCCATTCCTATCAGCTTTACTTGGACCTGGTGCGGTTATAGCACAGATAGTTGGTACACTAATAGGTGTTGAAATTGGAAAAGGACATATACCTCCAAACCTTGCTTTACCAGCATTATTTGCGATAAATACTCAGTGTGCTTGTGACTTTATACCGGTAGGACTAGGTCTTGCAGAAGCTGAACCTGAAACAGTAGAAGTAGGAGTTGTATCTGTACTTTATTCAAGATTTATAGTGGGTGTTCCAAGAGTTGTAGTAGCATGGATAGCAAGTTTTGGACTATATTCATAAAAATTATAAACACAAATATACAAGTATAGATTGATAAAAGTAATTTTTATGAAGTAAGGATTTTGAAAAAACAAATGAGGTGGAGAAATGATAATATATGATAACAAGATTAAAAATATGGGAAGTATGGTAGATGCCTTCGGAAATGAAATGGCTATACTATTTGGAGATAATGCACCAGATACTCTAAAAGACTATTGTTACACTATTGATGTAAAAAAAGCAGATGACAAAATAGAAGTAGGAAATACTATAATTATTGATGATGAAAGATTTTCTATAAAGGCAATAGGAAGTCTTGCACAAAAAAATCTTGAAGCCTTAGGTCATCTTACTATCAACTTCACAGGAGATGAAAGCGGTCTTTTACCTGGAGCAATTGTGGTAGAAAAGAAAGACTGTCCAAAAATAAATATAGGTACAAGAATAACTATTGAAAAATAAATTATGAATTTATATAAAAGTAAATAAGAAATATTTTATAGAATTAAAACTAAGTTAATAAAACCTAGAAATTATAAAAATAAAAACAGTAAAGAAAAGCTTTAAAAATACTGGGAGGATAGATTATGAGTTGGTTAGAGTTAGAAAATAAAACAGTAATTGTGACTGGTGGAGCATCAGGAATAGGAAAAGCTGTAGTAGAAGAATTTCTAAGACAGGGATGTAATGTTGTAGTAAGTGATATTACAGAGAAGGAATCAGATAATCCAAAGCTTTCATATGTTAAGTGTGATGTTACAAAAAGAGAAGACGTAAAAAATATGATAAAGTTTGCGATAGAAAAATATTCTACAATAGATGTACTAGTAAATAATGCGGGTATAAATATACCATGTTTATTATGTGATTATGGAGTAGAAGATAGCAAACATGAATTAAATGATAAAATCTATGATAGAGTAATGGATATAAATGTAAAAGGAGTTTACCTATGCTCTCAAGAAGTATCTAGAGTATTTAGAGAAAATGGAAAAGGTGTTATAATTAATATGTCATCTGAATCAGGGATTGAAGGTTCTGAAGGTCAGAGTATATATGCAGCAAGCAAGAATGCAGTAAATTCTTTTACAAGATCATGGTCAAAGGAACTAGGTAAGTACAATATAAGAATAGTAGGTGTTGCTCCTGGAATCCTTGAAGCAACTGGTCTTAGAACTCTTGCATATGAAGAGGCATTAGCATATACGAGAGGGGTAACTGTTGAAAAGATTAGAGAGGGATATGTAAGTACAAAGACTACTCCACTAGGTAGAGATGGAAAGCTTTGTGAAGTTGCAGACCTTGTAACATTCTTATCAAGTGATAGAGCAAGTTATATTCATGGTACAACAATCACAATAGGTGGTGGAAAGACAAGAGGATAGTAATTAATAAGAAACTGTTTGCAGAAAGGTGGAAAAAATGAAGAAAGCCGTAATATTTGACATGGACGGACTTATGTTCGATACAGAGAAATTATCTGTGCATATGTGGATATATGCAGCAGAAAAACAAGGTTATAAAATGCCTAGAGAAGTAGCTTTAAGTATTCTGGGCTCAAACAAAGAACAGATATACAGCACATTCAGAGAATATTTCAAAGATAATGAAAGATTTGATGTAGACAGATATATAGACGATTACTACAAATATATGGGTGAGCATTTATTTAAAGAAGGCCCAGAAAAGAAATACTATATAGAAGAAATTCTGAAGTATCTTAAAGAAAAAAATATTCCGGTAGCTGTTGCATCGTCATCTGAAAAAAAATACATAGATAATAATTTAAATAAAACTCAATTAACAGGATATATTAATAAAATAGTTTCAGGATGTGAAGTAGAAAAGAGCAAGCCAAATCCAGATATATTCCTCAAAGCTGCGGAAAAGTTATCTGTAAAAGCAGAGGAATGTATAGTATTAGAGGATTCAAAAAATGGAATATTAGCTGGAAACAGTGCTGGAATGACAGTAATAATGGTTCCAGATCTTTATGAAGCAGAAGAGAGTATAAAAGGAAAAATAGACTATATAGCAAAAGATTTGCGAGAAGCAAAAAAAATAATAGAAAATTTAATTGACAGTAAACAGTAAAATTAACACTTCAAAAAAGGATATGCAATATTATTGCATATCCTTTTTATAATTATAGGGACGTGTCCCAGTTGAGCTCGCAAAGCGTGCGAAACAATAAACCA
>JAHHSS010000096.1 GCA_020025095.1 Peptostreptococcus sp. | reverse complement strand
AATCGGCAGTGTAGCCATAGAAGGCTAATTTACAGAAAAAATTCTATACACTCAAATTTTAATTTAAATTATTTTTAAGTTAATATACTTAGGTCGGAATTAATTTTAAATATCAAAAATTCTACTTCTGCTTTAAACAGTGTTGATAAATAAGCATAATATCATATAGCTCAATCTAAAATCAATAAATATACATAGCTTTATATACTTATATTTTATTTCAACTCTTTATCTAAAAAATATTCTAGCGCTCATATTTCTATAATTTCTAACCCCAAAGCAATTCTTTTAAAAAAAGTTTGTCATATTGTTTTCGCTTCTACTAGTGCACTCTCATAGTTATATTTGATTTGGATAGTTTTATTTTCCTCCTAGAAATTTTGTGAATTTTTTATTGCAATCAATATTAAATATTATAAAACCAAAATTTTCGCATAAAAACTCCCATTACTATTCAATAATGGGAGTTTTATATAAATTGATTTATTATTTATTCATCTTAAAAGAACTCTTTAAAGGTACAATTCTATTGAATACCAAGTTATCTTCTGTTGTGTACTTAGTATCTACATTGTAAAATCCATTTCTTAAAAACTGGAATTTATCATTTTTCTTTACATTCTCTAAAGCAGCTTTTTCAACAAAACCTTCTTTTATGACTAAAGAATTTTCATTTATCTGTTCTAAGAAATGCTTACCTTCATTTTCTGGAGCTTCATCTAAAATTAGTGGCTCAAATAGCCTAAATTCTGCTGGATGACAGTTGTTAGCATCTACCCAATGAATAGTTGCTTTTACTTTACGCCCAACAAAACCTGATCCACTTTTTGTTTCAGGATCGTATGTACAATGAATTTCTTTTACTTCACCATTTTCATCTTTTATCACATCATTGCATTTAATGAAATATCCACCTTTTAATCTTACTTCATTTCCTGGGAAAAGTCTGAAATATTTCTTTACAGGAACTTCCATAAAGTCATCTCTTTCAACATAAAGTTCTCTAGAGAAACTAACCATTCTCTTTCCCATTTCTTCATTTTTTGCATTATTTTCTATTTCAATAAATTCAGTTTCGCCTTCTGGATAGTTAGTAATTACAACCTTTAGAGGATTTATAATTGCCATAGCAAGTGGTGCTTTTGGCTGAAGATCTTCTCTTAAAAAGAAATCTAGCATCTGACTATCTACTTTTGAATCTGCCTTTGATATACCTATTTCAGAACAGAAATTTCTTATTGATTCTGGAGTATATCCTCTTCTTCTAAGTCCAGATATAGTCGGTATTCTTGGATCATCCCATCCATCTACTATCTTGTTATCAACTAGCTGCTTTAACTTTCTTTTTGACATGACAGTGTTTGTCATATTAAGTCTTGCAAATTCTATCTGTCTAGGAATTGATTCCATTTCAGTTTCTTTTACAACCCAATCATAGAAAGGTCTCTGATCCTCAAATTCAAGTGTACAAATTGAGTGAGTTATGTGCTCAATAGCATCTTCAAGTGGATGAGCAAATGTATACATAGGATATATACACCACTTGTTACCTGTATTATGGTGAGCTGTATGAGATATTCTGTATATTACTGGATCTCTTAAATTTATATTTGGAGAAGCCATATCTATCTTGGCTCTTAATACCTTTTCTCCATCTCCAAATTTTCCATCCTTCATTTGCTCAAAAAGTTCAAGATTTTCTTCTATGCTTCTATTTCTATATGGGCTTTCCTTACCTGCTTCAGTAAGCGTACCTCTATATTCTCTTATTTGCTCAGCATTTAAATCATCTACATATGCAAGCCCCTTCTTTATTAGAATAACTGCTCTTTTATGCATTTCTTCAAAGTAATCTGAAGCAAAATGAAGCTCATCCCAATTAAATCCCAGCCACTGAACATCTTCCTTTATTGAATCTACATATTCTACATCTTCTTTTGTTGGGTTCGTATCATCAAATCTAAGGTTTACCCTTCCTTTAAATTCTTTTGCAAGTCCAAAGTTAAGACAAATACTCTTAGCATGGCCTATATGTAAATAACCATTTGGTTCTGGCGGAAATCTTGTGATTATACTATTGTGTTTTCCACTTTCTAAATCATCTATAACAATATTTCTAATAAAATTAGAATTTTCTCTATCAAATGACATAAACTACCTCCTTGTTTATTTTATATATATTATTTTAAAGCATTTTGATAAAAAAATAAAGTGAAAAGAGCAACTAATTGTTGTTAAGAAGTTTTTCATCATAAGTTTTTATTAAATTAACCTGCGTATTTTTTATTTTAGATAAATCATTTCTATCATATGACCCATCTAAGCCTAACTCAAGAGCCTTCTCTATAGAAACAAGCATTTTTTCCATAGTTTCTTTGTTTTTTTCCACATTCTCTTTTGATTTTTTTATCTCTTTTTTGAATTTTTTATCATTTTTTTCTTTTACAGATAAATCCTTTGAAATTATATCAAGAGCCTTTTTTACATGCATTTCATCAATATGCTCAATTTCTTTCCTCTTGATTTCAACCTTACTAATTTGCTCTTTTACAGCTTCTGCTTCTACTTTGTATTCATTATCCTTAAGTGAAGATACAAAATCATTTACATACCTAGAATACCAATTGTAGCCACTATCTGCAATATTTCTAGTATACATATTATATTCCATTTTCGCTTCTCTTTTATTTGAATCTCCCATTCTTTGATCTTCATAAACCTTATCTTTGCACCCTGTAAGAGCTATGGAAGTTACAAATACTAATGCTAATAACTTTTTTTTCATATAGTACCTCTATTTTACCTTTACAAGTTCCCCATTTAGAGAGAATGATCTAGGTTCTGTAATTTTTACATCAATTAGTTTCCCTATCAACGTTTCATCTCCACCTATGAAATTTACAGTTTTATTTTGTCTAGTCTTTCCTGTAAGTATTTCATTTGCCTTCTTACTCGGACCTTCGACTAAAACTTCTACTATCTTCCCTTCATATGTGCTATTAATTTCATTAGAAATTTTATTTACTACCTCAAGAACTCTATCAAATCTTTCATGCTTTATATTTTCTGGAATTTGATTATCCATTTTAGCTGCAGGAGTTCCTCTTCTCTTTGAATATATAAATGTGAAAGCTGAGTCATATCTTACCTTTTCACATACTTCTATTGTATCACAAATATCTTCATCTGACTCTCCTGGAAAACCTATCATTATATCTGTAGAAAACGCAATATTTGGAACTTCTTTTCTTGCTTTTTCTATTATCTTTAAATAATCTTCTTTTGTATAATGTCTATTCATTTTCTTAAGAAGACTGCTACTTCCTGATTGACATGGCAGATGTAAAAATTCACATACTTTTTTGCAATCTCTCATAGCGTAAATTACATCATCTGATATATCTTTTGGATGAGATGTCATAAATCTGATTCTTTCCAAGCCTTCTATCTCATTAACAGCTCTTAAAAGTTGAGCAAAATCCATTTTTTCATTTTCGTCAAGAGTTTTACCATAAGAGTTTACATTCTGACCAAGTAATGTAACTTCCTTAGTTCCGTTAGCTACAAGCTCTTTAATCTCATCTAATATATCTTTAGGTTTTCTACTTCTCTCTCTACCTCTAGTATATGGAACTATGCAATATGTACAAAAATTATTACAACCATACATAATATTTACAAATGCTTTAATGCTAAACTTTCTATTACTCTTTAAGCCTTCAACTACTTCACCATCAACATCCCATACATCAACAAGTATTTCTTCTCTATCAAATGTACTTGCTAAAAGTTGTGGGAATTTATAAAGATTATGCGTACCAAATATAAGGTCAACATGATTATATGTTCTTTTAATTTCTTCTACAACATGTGCTTGCTGCATCATGCATCCACAAACTACTATTTTAAGGTCAGGTCTGCTTTTTTTAAGATGCTTTAAATGTCCTAGATTACCATAAACTTTCAATTCTGCATTTTCTCTTACTGCACATGTATTGTATATTACAAGATCCGCAGTATCTTCTGATATTGATTGAACGTATCCCATGGCCTCTAACATAGAAACGAGCATTTCGGAATCATGTTCATTCATTTGACATCCATATGTTACTAGAGCATATGATTTTCTTAATCCCTTTTTGTTAAATAAATTTTCATTTATTCTATGAACCTGTTCAATATATTGTTCTTGTTCTTCAATCTTTTCTATAGATATTTCTGTTTGTTTTCTTTTTGTCATAATTCTCTCCTTCTGCTATTTATACTTATTATAAATATTTTTTGATTTACAAATACTAAATATTTATAAATTTATTTCTATATATTTTTTATATGTACTAAAAGATAATCAAGATTTTAAAACCTTATCTAGCTAATATAATTATTTATCTATTAATACTAAAGCTGTAAACTTTACAAATCAAATAAATAATGTTTATTTAATACTAGAATACAACTTGAAAAAAGCACTGTTTACAGCAGTGCTTTTTATTCACCATTATATATAATATCATATTTTTCTCATTTAATAAATTATATTTTCGAGAATATAATTTGCGTTTTTAGATACTTTCATCAAATTGTCTATTCTTACTAATAAATCATTTTTAAAAAAATAATTCCAATTCTTTACAATAAAATGTTTTTAAAAATTTACCATTCACTATATATTTTCTTTATAGTGGCTACTTTTTTTCCTAAAGTTCGTGGGACTAAATCCTGTCTTTTTACTAAATAAAGATGAAAAGTAAGTTGTATTTTTATATCCGCACTCTCTACAAATCTCACTTATGCTTTTTTCGCTATTAATCAAAAGGTTTCTAGCCTTATTAATTTTCCGATTGTTTACATATTCACTGAAGGTATATCCAGTATTTACTTTAAACATTTTTGAAAGATAGCTTTTATTAACATGAACTTCTTTAGCAATTAAATCTAAATTAATAATTTCAGATATTTTTTCTTCTACTAATTCAAATACTTCTTGAAGGAGAGGATTCATAGAAATAATCCCTTCTTCTATCATTTCATCATAATACTCATCAATAATGCTCCTAGCAATATTTACTACACTATCCTTGTTTATTTCTCTATGCATAATCATAGCACAGTGAAAACATGAGCGATTAAATGATTTATTATATGTAAATAGAACATAGTAATAAATAGCATAATTTAGGCTATTTAAAAAAGACCTATATACGACTAAGTTATTTTTATCAATCCATTCAGAAATACATTTTTCAAATTCAATATAAGAATTTTCAAAATTCCCTCTTACAAGACTTTCACAAAGAGCTTTGTAATTAATATTAATATTTATAGCTTCTTCACTATTAAAAATATTAAATTTATCCATAAATACTCCTTTCATTCACGA
>JAHHSS010000095.1 GCA_020025095.1 Peptostreptococcus sp. | reverse complement strand
TTTTATTTTACCATAGAAGGACTTACAATTTTACAGACTTTTTTGTATACTCTCTCATTTTGGGATATAGACTATATTAAATCTTTTAAATTCTAAAATTCAATTAATCTGTATATTTAACTAAGTCACTTGTTACCTTTTTACTAATTGATGAATATCCACCAACTACCAAAATATTATTTATATCTGCTTTATTAAGTAATTCTAGCAATGGTGATGGTATATATCTTTTTGAAGTCAATAATATTGGAACTGGCTTATTATCTACTCTATCAGTACCGGCTACTAGTGCATCAGCAAAATTTTCACCTGATGCTACAATTATATTTTTATTTTCAGCAAATCCGTACTTATAAATATTAGCTGCTGTTTCATACCTATCTTTTCCATGAATTCTTATGTGCATATCGAAATCATTTTCTATATCTTTAGATATAGCACTATAACCACCAAATAGCAAAGCTTTTTTAATATTTCTATTCTTTATATATCCCTTAACCCCATCACTCATAGTATCTTTTTTAGTCAGTAACAAGACTGTATTCTTTTTTACTGATAATGGTGATGATGTAAGTGCATCCGGATATGTTTCTCCACTCGCTATTACCACTTCATTATTGTTAGTATTAAAGTTTTCTGTAATTTCATTAGCTACCTCTACACTAGTTTCATATCTATCTATACCTGCTAATCTCTTAACCTCATAATTATCATTCTTTAAAGTCTTTTCCTTATCTAAAGATACAGAATTAGTACCACCTATTATAAATACTTTCTTAGCTCCTAATCTCTTTATCTCTTCTCGTATAGATTTTTCTAATCTAGTTCCTGTAGTCAATAATATTGGACTTTTTAAACGATGAGCAAGAGTTATAGATGTAATAGGATCAGCAAAATTATTTCCACTTACTAGTATCACATATTTAGATTCTTTAAATCTTTTCTTAGAAAAGTTTATTGAAGTTTCAACTCTATCCTTACCTGAAATTCTTATTGAATCTCCTAAATCTGCATCTTTTCCATCTGCACCTGCTGAACCTCTTGATCCTGATGCTCCTTTATCTCCTTTATCTCCTTTATCTCCCTTTGCTCCTGGGTCTCCTTTGTCACCTTTCGCTCCTGGGTCCCCTTGCTCTCCTTTGCCACCTAGACCAAAAGCAAAATCCTTCGAAGGGAAATGATTTAATTCTCTTATATTAGCCGTTGTAAAAAATCCATTTCCAGATATTTCTTCTTTTGGTATTAATATTTTATCATCAGTTAAGGTTACACTTTTTATTCCTTCTTCAGCCTAATATTCAACCTTAGTACCCGGTCCATATTTTGCGCCACCCTTTTTAGAAAATTTAACTTCATATTTATTCCCTAAATCTCTAACAACAACTCTCGCTTTTTCTGTAACTTTCCATCTAGCAGGAATTTCAACATCATTTGATGAATTATTTGGAGATTTATTTGGCTCAATGATTATAACATTAGATTTATCAATAGTAGAGATTTCATCTGGCATATCATGTGGATTAATCTTAAATGAACCATTATCATCTAGTGTATATTTATAGTTTCTAATCGAACCATTTACCTTTACATTTTTTATCTCAACTATTGTACCCTTTGGAAGCTTTCTTTCTTTACTTTCATCAGTGTACACTGTCACTTCACCAGAACCATCTGCATTTGTATCTTTCCTTTCATCTGCCTGTTCTACATTTATATATCCACTAGTAGAGTGATTTGAAGCCGGTAGATTCGCCACTGTTTTATCTGGATCTTTTCCACTTTGAGTTATAGTAAAATCAACATCTGTCAATGTATTTTTTATCTTATATGCTTCCTCACTTGATATGTATACATCCCCATTTTTATCTATAGCTGTATCTATTCTGAAATCGCCCTTTTCAATTAAAACAGGTGTATTAATTGGGTACTTTCCACCTCTTGGCTTTTCAATTTTTAATTTTATTCTGCCATCATATATCCCATTTTCAATATTATGACTTGCAGTCACACTAGGCTGAGCTTCATTTTCTGTTAAATCGGCTGAAGTCGATTCCAAACCACCTGGTTCAACAGCTGTAAATGTAACTCCATCTTTTAATTTAGGATATGACTTCTTTGGATTTAAGAAGTCAACAATATCAGTAGTTGGTATATTTATAACGTTATTATACAAAGTATACACCTTTGTAACATTATCACTATATTTTACTCTTATCTGAGTTGCATTTTGGAAAGAAAGTTTATCGCTTCTTAATATATTTGCATTCTGACTATCTCTGTTATATAGTGAATTTTCTGGTGTTGGTGTTACAAGTCTAATAGGATTATCGACTTCATCACTTGATGACATAAAGAAATATTCTCTATCCGAAGCATAATTACTACTATATGGAGAATCATAGTAAGCTTTATCACTATCAATAGCAAGTATTTTTATTTTATTTTCTGAAGGAAATACATTTGACTTTATAATAATAGATTTTGTTTGATTTCTATAATCTATCTTCTCTTTTCTTCCATTTGCTTCTGCATATAATAAAGCATATCTAGCATACGCATTTGATATTCTTGCTTCTCTAGTACCGATATTGCCACTACTAGAAAATTCTATATTTCCTTTCAGTTCAGGCTTATCAGTTTTTTGCATTTTATACCCTATCTTCTCTTCTTTATATTCCGAATACTGCTTTTCATTCTCTTTAACAGTTATAAGGAAATTATTTAGATTCGTAACATCTCCATTGTTCATATATTTATCTTCTAAATCATCATTAGATATTTTTATTTTACCATCTTTAACTTCATATTCCCTATCCTTAATAGTATTTCTTGCTTTTGTTGTGGATGTATATTTAGGATTAATATTAATTTTCACTTTGCTTCCATCAGCATATTTTTCATTCCCCTGTTTGAATATAGTTAAAGTTACAGAACCATCTGGTATATTTTGATCATTATATTTATAATTTCTAGAAATATCGATTCTTTCAGGAGCCTTTGTAAACTCAGCAGAATTATTTTTCAAAGTATACTTAACTTCATTTTCTACTGCTGTAGTTGAGTTCCTATTTGATATCTTTGCCTTACCAGTCATAGTTCCATTTATAAACCTTAGAACTTGAATTGGTAACTTGGCCTCTCCGTCACTATCTAGCATTATATATTTACCTATAAAATTTTGTCCAATCATTTTTGATTTTCCTATTTTAGCATATTCTTTAACTATATAGTCATACATGCTAGAGCCTTCTACTGGAATATTAAAAAAATCATCTCCAAGATATAACTTCGCTCCCGCTGGGAACTTTTCTAAAAGGTTTGGAGTATTATTTTTTGAACCCTTTGGAGTAAATACTAGTTGATTTCCGTCCTCATTTACTATAACTTCTTTAAGACTAGTAAAGTTTGTAGTAAGGTCTCCAGTTTCAGAGTTATCACTATAGGAAAAATCTAATCCTTTTTCCTTTTTATACTTTTCACTAAGCAAATAATTTTTAAACTCTTCGTTAGATATACTAGTTAGATCACTCTCAGTAATATCTGTTTTTCCAGCTATTTTAAGCCATTTAACTAAGTCACTAGTAGGTATTTGTCTTATATTCGCCCCTCCAGTAGTTAAATCCCAGCTTTTAAATACCCCTTTACCTAGGGCAAAGTCATCAGAATCATTGTTTACATTATATTGGACACCTTTTTTAAAGTGAATAGATCTCAAAGGGTTTTGGGGGCTTAAGAGGCGTGCTCCAATTTGAACCTGCTTATTTCCATCTTTTCCTATATGAAAAGATACTATTCCATCCCCTAAATAATCACCTAATTCTATTTTTGGTTGAATTGAATTCATATAGAAGTCACCATTTATTTTATTAAAAGCAACATCTCCCAAATAGGTTATTTTTTTTAGCTTATTATCTCTACTAAAAGGATTTTTTTTAGAAGAAAAATTTAAAAAAGCTCTATCTCCTATTCTTTCTATATTATCGCAATTTTCTATTACTATATTTTCTCCATGAATTTCATCACTATAAAAAGCGCTACTATCTATCCTAATAAGACTCGGATTATTTTTTAAAGTTAATATATCCGATTTGATATTATAAAATGCTTGATAATTTATTGTTTCTAAACTAGTATTATTTTCTATCTTAACTTCATTTTTACTTTTGTTATAGTTCCCCATATAAAATGAATAGTTATCAATAGACTTTAGCAATTCATTATTCGCTATTTCTACTGTTACATTCTGATTATTGTTAGTCCCTTGAAAACTACATTCCTCTATTTTCCTTAATTTTGTGTTTTTCAACTTAATTCCGGTTGCTCCAGAACCATCATATCTATAAAATGCATAACGACCTATTTTGTATAGTTCATTTAAGTTTGAAAAATCCAAAGTTCTATTAGAAATATTATTTTCATAAAAAGCATAATCATTAATAGCCTTTAGCTTGCCTAAAGAGTCTATCCCTATTATATCCGCTTTTGAAGCGTAAAATGCTTCGGAGCCTATACTGCTTATTTCTCTAAGATTTGTTAAGTTTATACTTGAAAAAATTACCCCCCTAAAAGCATCTTTATCTATTCTAGTAGGTATTTTAGCAATATTTTTTTTAACAGGGCCATCTGGTGTATTAACTTCTACATCTTTAAAGAAAGTGTTTTCATCTTCCTCATTATATCTATAATCTGGGAATTGTAGTGGTACTTCCCCGGGAAACTTTTCATTCATCTTATCATACTTATACTTTCCTAACTTTGAAAAACCTTTAATTACTGGCTCATAGTGGGTTATTTCCTTTTTACCTTCAGACCTTATTGGATTATATAATCCCTGATCAACATCAGTAAAATAAACCATAGCCATATTGAAGTCATCAGTAGTCCACATAACTTCATCTGCACTCGTCATATTTGATACAATTTCATCTATATTTTTTTTATCCTCTTCACTGATATCACGGTCTGTTGATATTATAGTTTCTGCTCCTACTTTACTCTCTACAAAATTTCCTAACAATTGAATCCCTGGCGACGATGTTTGAATCAGCATCGCTGTTGCCAATGCCACTGTAAAAAACTTTTTTTTAGGTTTCATATAAATCCTCCTTTTTCTATTAAATACAACTTTGCATTACTCTTAAAGTAATATCTACTTTTAGTAATTATATTTTTTACTAACTAAGATATTATTTTTTTTATTATATCCCTTATTAGAAACCAAACTATATTTTAACACTATTGTTTTTCTTAGTAAATATTTAGATACCCAATACTTTTTTATTTAAACATTAAAAAAGCACTAATATTTATACTTTTAATATTAGTGTTTTTTTGGTTCTTTGTCAACTGACGTTGATGAATAAAATCGTATAATTTTATGCGACAGC
>JAHHSS010000094.1 GCA_020025095.1 Peptostreptococcus sp. | reverse complement strand
TTTTAGAGGATTTTTACACTTATCCTAACAATAAAAGTACCTTAAATAAAAATAATAATAAAAAAATTTATAAAAAGAGTGGAAAAATAACAAGCACTTGTGTTAATATAAGGTTTGATGATGTAGATAGGGAGAATATTTCAGAAGAAGAAATATTTATAATTAAAACATTAAAATCAAAAGGTGTGTTGGATATAGATGAACTATCTGTTATAACACGGTATGAATTGACCGACCTGATATATTACATAAATAAGCTTGTTTTAGAAGGCTTTGTTGTCGAGGTGGGATTTAACAGATACGCACCTAATATAATAAGATAAGTGGAGGTGTTGCCTGTGCCAAAGGCATTAGTAATAGTTGAGTCTCCTGCAAAAGCGAAAACAATAGAAAAATTTCTTGGTAAAAGTCATTATGTCGTAAAAGCATCAGTTGGTCATATCAGAGATTTACCAAAAAGCAGATTAGGCGTTGATATAGATAATAACTTTGAGCCTGAATATATTAATATAAGGGGAAAAGGCGACGTAATAAAAGAGCTCAGAAAAGAAGCAAAAAAATCGAAAAGAGTATACCTTGCAACTGACCCTGATAGAGAGGGTGAGGCTATTTCATGGCATTTAACGTATATATTAGGATTGGATGTAGATTCAGATTGTAGAATAGAGTTTAATGAAATTACAAAAGATACAATTAAAAAATCCATTAAGAATCCTAGAAAAATAAACAAGGATCTTGTCGATGCACAGCAGGCTAGGAGAGTTTTAGATAGGTTACTTGGTTATCAGATAAGTCCTATACTATGGCAAAAAGTTAGAAGAGGGCTTAGTGCAGGTAGAGTACAGTCTGTAACAACAAAAATTATTTGTGACAGAGAAAAAGAAATTGAAGATTTTATTCCAGTAGAGTATTGGACTCTAGATTTAATTTCTAATAAAGACGGAGAGAACATTACTTTCTCTTTTTATGGAAAAAATGGGGATAAGATGGAACTTTCGAATGAAATGCAAGTAGATGAAATATTAAAGTCAATAGAGAATAAAAAAATTAATATTGTTGATATAGATACTAAAAGAAGAAAGCGTTCAGCTGTTAAGCCTTTTACAACATCTATTTTACAACAAGAAGCTGTAAACAAATTAGGTTTTACTACTAAAAAAACTATGAAAATAGCTCAAGAATTGTATGAGGGTGTGGACGTTTCAGGAGAAGGTACGGTAGGTCTTATATCATATATAAGAACAGACTCTCAAAGAGTTTCTGATGAAGCAAAAGCGTCAGTTGATAGCTTTATAGAGGAAAGTTATGGAGATAATTATTTATTCAAAGGAAAGAAAAAATCATCTAAGTCAAAGAAGAACACTCAAGACGCACATGAAGCTATAAGACCTACATCAGTAATGAGGCAGCCTGATGCGATAAAGGAATCTCTTTCTAATGATCAATATAAGTTATACAATTTAGTATGGAGAAGGTTTGTTGCAAGCCAGATGTCTGATGCAATATATGAAACACTAACAATAAAGGCTAATATTGAAGATTACGTATTTACGGCTACTGGATCTAAGCAGATATTTGATGGTTACACAAAAGTATATAATTTTTCTGATAGAGAAGATCGAATACTTCCGGATATAAAACTAGATGATATGTTGGAGGTTGAAAAAACAGAACCAATACAACATTTTACCCAGCCACCTGCTAGATATACAGAAGCAAGTTTAGTAAAAACATTAGAAGAGCTTGGAATAGGACGTCCTTCTACATACGCTCCTACAATAGCAACTATTTTTAACAGAGGGTATGTTGAAAAAGAAGGTGCGGCAATCAAACCAACAGAATTAGGTGAAATAGTAACAGAAATTCTTGAAGATAACTTTGAAATGCTGACAGATGTTGATTTTACAGCAAAGTTAGAAGATAGATTAGATGAAATTGCTGAGGGAGAATTAGAATGGAAAAAGGTTGTAGAAGAATCTTATAGACCGTTAGAATCCTCAATTAAAGAAGCAATAGAAAAAATTGAAAAAATAAATATGGATATCGAAACAGACGAAATTTGTGAAGTTTGTGGCGCAAACATGGTAATTAAACATGGTAGGTTTGGAAAATTTATGGCATGCAAAAACTATCCAGAGTGTAAAAATACAAAGCCTATTGTTGAGAAGATTGGTGTTAAGTGTCCAAAATGCAAAGAAGGAGATATCATTATCAGAAAGACTAAAAAAGGACGACAATTCTATGGATGCAGCAATTATCCTGAATGCGATTTTGTAGAGTGGAAAAAACCAACAGGAAATAACTGTAATGAATGCGGCGCCTATATGGTTGAAAAAATAACAAAAAAAGAAAAGAAAGAAGTATGTTCTAATAGTGAGTGCCCAACAAATAAAAAGTAAAAAACGGGTTTTTACCCGTTTTTTTAAGTGCCTAATAAAAATGATTTGATGGTATTAAAATAAAAAAATATGAAAGCAAATGAATTAATTAAATATAATATGCAATTTATAGAAAATTAACATTTTATTTCAAAATTACGAAAATTATAAAAATTATGTTGAAATTATTTCTAAAGTATGGTAATCTTTGTATGTGGAATATTGCTTGGAAGGTATATTTATTATAAATATTCGAAAATTTTATTATATATCATTAAAATTAAAATCAATTTAGGAGGCAAAAATGACTAGCGAATTATTAAAAAATACAAGAAGAATTAATAGAACGCTTCAAACTAATGCTGGAACAGCTGTGTCCTTTAATCAGCTTACTAGTGTTTTAGGTGAAGTATTAGACTCAAATGTTTATGTTGTAAGAGTAAGAGGAAAGGTTTTAGGATGTTATTTAGTTAATCCTGAAGATAGTTCAGTAGTAAGGGACGAAGAAAAGAATCAATCAATGTTCCCTGAAGAATATGTTGAAAGTTTATTAACAATCACAGAAACTAGAGAAAACATATCACATGATGAAACTTTAAAATTATTCCCATCAGAAAAAGATAGATTAGACAAGTATACAATAGTAGTTCCAATTTGGGGAAGTGGTGAGAGATTAGGAACTCTTATCCTTTCAAGATATGACAATCCATATACAGACAATGATATAGTAGTTGCTGAGTATTCAGCGACAGTTATAGGTCTTGAAATTTTAAGATCAATAAGTGAAGAAATGGAAGAAGAGATGAGAAAGAAGGCTGTAGTACAGATGGCTATAGGAACTCTATCATTCTCAGAATTAGAAGCAATTGAACATATTTTCAAAGAACTTGACGGAACAGAAGGACTATTAGTAGCAAGTAAGATTGCTGATAAAGTAGGTATCACTCGTTCAGTAATAGTAAACGCATTAAGAAAATTTGAAAGTGCAGGAGTAATAGAATCAAGATCATTAGGTATGAAGGGAACTCATATTAGAATATTAAATGATAAATTATTAGATGAATTAAACAAAAATAAAACAAATTAATTTACATAAGTTTTAGGACTGCATTTTTGCAGTCCTTATTTTTTGGAGGAGATTATTATGCCTTTAGCAGAAAAATATAGACCTAAAACAATAGATGCCATTGTAGGTCAAAAGCATATAGTTGGAAAAGACAAAATAATTAACAATATGATAGAGAAAAAGTTTTTTCCAAATATGATTTTTTTTGGACCACCGGGTGTAGGAAAAACTACAGTAGCAGAAATAATATCAAAAATAGCGGATAAAAAGTTCTTTAAAATTAATGCTACGAACTCATCGTTAGAAGATATAAAAAAAATAATTGCAGAAATAGGAACATTGGGGACAGATAATGGAATTTTGCTATATATAGATGAAATACAAAGCTTTAATAAAAGACAGCAACAGTCTATTTTGGAATTTATAGAAAGTGGGAAAATCACTTTGATTGCTAGTACTACAGAAAATCCGTATCATTATATTTATAAGGCGATATTAAGTAGAAGCATAGTGATGGAATTTAAACCAATATCTAAAGAAGAAATAATGGAGGGATTGTTAAAGCTCATTGATAGATATAATAAGGATAGTATAGCGAGCTTGAATGTAAAAATAGAGGCCATTGAAGCTATTGCAGATGTATCTGGTGGAGATATGCGTTCTGCTATAAATATACTTGAACTTGCAATAAATGAATCTAGACTTGATAGAGAAGGAAATCTTTTAATAGATGAAAGCGTGATAGATAAGCTTAATATAGCTACAGCATACAATTTCGATATAGATGGTGATGTACACTACAATTTATTAAGCGCATTTCAAAAATCAATAAGAGGAAGTGATCCGGATGCAGCCATATACTATTTAGCAAGGCTGATAAAAGGCGGAGATTTGATAAGTATATGTAGAAGACTTCTTGTAATAGCATCAGAAGATATAGGTTTAGCATATCCGAATGCTATTACAATAGTAAAATCGTGTGTCGATTCTGCAATGCAATTAGGTTTTCCAGAGGCAAGAATTGTTTTGGCGCAGGCTACAATTATTTTAGCAACTTCTCCAAAATCAAATTCTTCATATATGGCTATAAATTCTGCTCTCGATGATATAGACAATATGGTGCAAGATGATATCCCAGATTATTTAAAAGATAGTCATTATTCTGGAGCCTCTAAAATAGCACATGGAATTGGCTACCTATATCCACATGATTATTCAAATAATTATGTAAAGCAAGAATATCTTCCTAAAAATATGAGAAATAAGAAATATTATATAGCACAGGAAAATAAGTTTGAAAACAGTATAAAAAAATACATGGAAGCTCTTAAAGCTTCAAAGTAGTAATTTTTATAAAAATAATTTAAAATATGTTGCAAATGAAAGAATAAGAAAAACATATTTTTCAAAAAAGTCTTTATTAATATTATAAATTAATCTTGACATTTTTACTCGGATATAATATTATAAACGTATAGTTAATTCATAGTTGTTCACTAGGAATTAATTTCACAAAGGAGTGATGGATTTGAAACTTTCCACTAAAGGGAAATATGGATTGAAGGCTATGTTTGAATTGGCTTTGAGTTCTAATGGAGAACCTGTTTCGTTAAAGTACATAGCTAAAAAGCAGGGAATATCAGACCAATACCTTGAGCAGATATTTTCTATTTTGAAAAAAGCAGGACTTGTGAAAAGTGTTCGTGGCGCACAAGGTGGATATTATATTTCTAAAAAACCAAATGAAATAACTGTAGCTGATATATTAAAAGTACTAGAAGGTGATATGGCATTTACAGAATGTCTATTAGATAAGGACTTATGCGAAAACTTTGACTCTTGTGCAACAAAGTATGTATGGGCAAAAATAAAGGAAAGCATAGAAGAAGTAACCAATTCTATATCACTTCAGGATATGGTAGATGATTACAAATCAAATTTTAAATATAGAGATGACGACATTATTAAGGATATGAAGAAAAATAAGTAATATTTCTTAAGTTAGAGTGAGTTTAACTCTAAGTTCGAATTTGTACACAAATATATTTTATCGATCAAAAAAGAGCTAGTAGGCTCTTTTTTACTTTAAAATAAAATTATAAGGCACTGTTTTAAAAAGATTATCATATTAATATCTTAATATAAAATAGTGTTTTGAAGAGTATGTAATTTATAAATATAATTCATA
>JAHHSS010000093.1 GCA_020025095.1 Peptostreptococcus sp. | reverse complement strand
CTTCTAAATAGTCAATATTTTTATGGCTATTTATATAATCATTTCTTTCATCTTCTGAAAATTTTTTTATATCTTCATATAAATCTTCATCATCAACTTCTTCTTTTATATCCTCTAAGTTATATTCAAAAAGCATGGTATCACCAAAATCTTCTTCTAAAGGTTTTATCTCTCTATTTTCTACAGCAATGTCCTCATTATTACGAATATTTTCATCTATAAAATTACCTTCATCATCTGATTCATTTTCTAATTCTTCTTTTTTCATGACAATCTCATCATACATCTTGTCTGAAAATGTTTTCTCGTCGTCCATAAGTACATTCTTTATTTTAAAATCATCATTTCTTTCTTTTTTTCCAGCAGCCTTCAATTCTTCAAGCTTAGGTATCATTCCCGAATCATCTAACTCATATCCTGAATCATCTACACTTAAGCTATTTTTTTCATCTAGCTCCTCTGGTCCAATTTTGCTATTCATCATCTCTTCATAATCCATAATATCACCTCTTAGAAATATAAATCCACAACTAATAAATATATTATACATTATTTGCTAATAAAAATCTATAAATTAGAATGGGGGATACTTTAAGATAAACTAAAACAAATATTCCCCCTTTCTAATTTATTTTATTAAATTTTTATAAGGATTATAATTTAATTTCATCAAAATTATTATCTATTATATTAGATAGTGTATGCCACGCCAATACTGCGCATTTTACTCTTGCAGGCATATTTGAAACATTTTCAAGTACAACAGCATCACCTAAAGTATCAATTAAATCATCATTTACTTCTACTTCCTTCTTAATCATTCCTATAAATTTTTCAGTAAGAGCCTTTGCTTCATATATATTTTTACCTTTGATTAAATCAACCATCATAGAAGCTGATGCCCTTGATATGGCACATCCTTCCCCTGTGTAACTAGCATCTTTTATTATCTTTCCATCCATCTCTATTTGAAGAGTAATTTCATCTCCACAACTTGGATTATGACCTAATTCTTTAAAAGTAGCTTCTCTTAAATCTCTTCTATTCGCCTTGTTATTACTTTCTTGTAAAAGTAAATCTGTATATAAACTTTTAAGATCCATATCCCATCACCTTTCTAACCTCTTTTAATTTTTCTAGAAAAAAATCTATTTCTTCAAATGTATTATAAACTGCAAAACTAACTCTACAAGTTGAATTTTCTTTTAAATATGTATGCAATGGCATTGCACAATGATGTCCTGTCCTTATTGCTATATCGTAGCTATCTAAGATAGTGGCTACATCATGAGAATGAACATCTTTTATATTAAAATCTATGAGAGGTGACCTATTATAGTTTGGTGTGGAGTGAATTTCTACAAAATCAAGTTCTTTCATTTTCCTATATGCATAGTCCGTAAGTTCCAACTCATGATTGTGAATATTATCTATTCCTATTCTCTCCATAAAATCTATTGCAGCAGCCAAGGCAACTGCCCCTCCAACATTTTGAGTACCTGCTTCAAATCTTGCAGGTACTGGGGCAAATGTTGCTTCTTCTTCGTATACATACTCTATCATATCTCCGCCATACATAAATGGAGTCATTAATTCTAGTATTTCTTTCTTTCCATAGAGAACCCCTATACCCATCGGGGCATACATTTTATGCCCTGAAAAAGATATAAAATCTACATCCCAACTCTGGACATCCATTTTAATATGCGGTACAAATTGTGCAGCATCTATAGAAACAACTGCTCCTACTTCATGAGCAAGTCTAGTAACTTCTTTTATATCAATTAATCCGCCTACTGTATTTGAAGCAGCTGCAAGAGAAACAAGCTTTGTTTTTTCATTTAAGATACTTTTATACATATCCATATCAAGCTCATGCTCTTTATTCATATACACATATCTTAAAATTGCACCTGTCTTTTTTGCTACATACTGCCATGTAACTAAATTGCTATGATGCTCATATACTGACAAAACTATTTCGTCACCTTTTTTCAAATTTGATAATCCGTAAGAATAAGCTATTAAATTTAATGCTTCTGTTGTGTTTCTTACAAATACTATTTCTTTACTGAATTTAGCATTAATAAATTCTTTTACTTTTTCTCTTGCTCCTTCGTAAAGCTCAGTAGAAAGCATACCTAAATAATGTGCCCCCCTATGAGGATTAGCGCATTGATAACTGTAATAGTTAGAAAGTGCATCAATTACACATTTAGGTTTCTGTGAAGTTGCACCGTTATCAAAATATATTATTTTTCTTCCCATTTTTTCTTCATCTAGATAGGGAAACTCTTTTCTTATTTCCATTACTTTATTTTTTTTCATTATTAAAACACCTCACAAATCTATGTGTTGCTTCTTTTTTATATTCTCGATTCAATCTCACTCCATATTTCTTCACTTAACTTTGAATCTGGAAGTTTATGAATTGTAGGAGCAAGCTTAGTTTCTACTATCATTTTCTTTGCCTCTTCAAGACTAAGACCTCTACTCATAATATAGAATAATTTATCTTGATCTATTTTTCCAGCACTTGCTGCATGAACACCTTCTACATCATCTTCTTGGCATAAAAGAACTGGAACTGCTATTGCTCTTACCTCATCATCTAAAAGCGTCGCAAACTCTTCTTCACTACCTACTGATTTTTTTGAGCCTTTCTTAAAATCAATAGTACCTTTAAAAGTCTTTTTTGCTCTATCTTTTAGTGCACCATTTATTACTATATTGGATTTTGTTTCTTCACCTATTTGGTTTATATGATAAAAAATATCAAGATTATTTTCTTCGCTGGCAAAATATACTGCTTCTACATTAGTTGCTGCACCCTTTCCTTTTAGATTTGCAATATAGTTTGTAACAGTTCTTTTAGCACCAGCTTCTATTTGTATCAAGTTTACTGTGGCTCCGTCTTCAACATCTGCACAAATATCTGTAAGAGCTGCATTTTCTTGACTAGATCTTGCTACATAGTATATATTTACTGTGGCTCCTTTTTGTGCGTGAATATTTATTTTGGTGTGCCTAGATTCAGCACAAGCACTATTTATATCAAATAAAGTGGATACTGTATCCCCCTCTTTTGCTATTATTTCTTTTACTTGGCTCTCAACTTCAGGTAATTCGATTAGGGCATCATTTACCTTCAGCCATCTCCAAGTAAGAAGTGGTAATGTATTTGCTATCATTTTTTTCCTCCTAACCTATTGTACCTTCGAGTTCAAGATTTATTAAATTATTCATTTCAACTGCATATTCTAGTGGTAGTTCTTTGGCTATAGGTTCTGCAAATCCTCTTACTACCATTGATTTTGCTTCCCCCTCACTTATACCTCTACTCATCAAATAAAATATTACTTCATCATCTATTCTTCCTATCTTTGCTTCATGTCCAAGATCTACATCCTGTGTCGCTATATCTACAACTGGTATTGTATCTGACCTTGATTGATCATCTAACATCAATGATTCACAACTAACTGTTGACTTTGATCCTTTTGCATTTTTAGTTACCTTCACAAGCCCTCTGTATATTGCTACTCCTCCACCTTTAGATATAGATTTTGAGTTTACAGTTGATGATGTATTCGGAGCTGCGTGAACAACCTTAGTTCCAGTATCTAGGAACTGTCCTGTTCCTGCAAAGGTAATTCCTGTAAATTCAGACTTAGCATTTTCTCCTTTTAGTATGCTCATTGGATATAGACAAGATACCTTAGATCCGAATGAACCAGATACCCATTCAATTTTTCCATCTTTTTCAACTATACATCTCTTCGTATTTAAGTTGTACATATTTCTTGACCAGTTTTCTATTGTTGAATATCTAAGTGTAGCTCCTTCTTTTACAAACAATTCAACTGCTCCAGCATGAACATTCACAACATTATATTTAGGAGCTGAACATCCCTCTATAAAATGGCAATATGCACCTTCTTCAATTATTATTAATGTATGTTCAAACTGACCTGCTCCAGGAGCATTTAGTCTAAAGTATGATTGAAGTGGAACGTCAACCTTTACTCCCTTTGGTACATATACAAATGATCCTCCTGACCAAACAGCATAGTGAAGAGCAGCATATTTATGATCTGAGTTTGTAATACACTTCATAAAGTATTTCTTAACTATATCTGGATAAAGTTTTACAGCACTATCAAAATCAGTATATATTACTCCCTGATCTAAAAGTTCTTGCTGTATATTGTGGTATACTACTTCTGAATCATACTGAGCCCCTACTCCTGAGAGATTTTTTTCTCTTTCTGCCTCTGGTATCCCCAATAAATCAAATGTATTTTTTATGTCCTCTGGAACATCTCCCCAATCTTCAACTAAATCTGCATCTGGTCTTATATATGTAGTAATATCATCTATATTCACTTCATCTAAATTAGGTGCCCAAGTTGGATTGTCTAATTCATAAAACTTTTTTAAAGAAGCAAGTCTTATTTCAAGCATCCAATCTGGTTCATTCTTTTCTCTACTAATTTGCCTTACAATTTCTGGAGTCAAACCTTTTTCTGTTTTTGACTTATATTTAAACTCATTTTTAACATCATATACACCACGATCTTGTTCTTCAATATGAGTTTTCTTTTTCGCATTTTTATTTTCCATTTGATGAATTCACCTCATCTCTAATCCAAGCATATCCTTCTTCTTCTATTTTTTTAATTAAAGAAGCATCGCCTTCCTTTACAATTTCACCATCTATTATTACATGAACAAAATCTGGAATGACACTACTGATTATTTCTTTATGGTGGGTAATTATAAGAAGTGCATTTTCATCAGATTTAAAATTCTTAATACCTTCAGAAACTATTCTTACCGCATCTACATCAAGCCCTGAATCAGTTTCATCTAGCATTGCAAGCTTAGGATTTAGTATTTGCATCTGAAGTATTTCAGTTTTTTTCTTTTCTCCACCAGAAAAACCATAATTCATATATCTAGCTGCATATTCTGGCTTCATTTGAAGTTCATTCATCTTCTTTGATAAATCCATATTAAATCTAAGCACTGATACTGCCTTACCATCTATTGAAGACTTAGATGTTCTTATAAAATTTTCAACGCTTATTCCTGGAACTTCAATAGGAGATTGGAATGACATAAATATCCCTCTTTTAGCTCTTTCATCTGCCGCAAGTTCTGTCACATCTTCTCCTTCAAAAAAAATATTTCCAGAAGTAATTTTATATTTCGGATTGCTCATTATTGTGTTTACAAGAGTAGACTTTCCAGAGCCGTTTGGCCCCATTATTACGTGAACCTCACCCTTTTTTATATTTAAATTAATATTTTTCAATATTTCTTTTTCTCCAACCTTTACGTTAAGATTTTTTATTTCTAATAATTTATTTTCATTCACTGCTTTCACATCTCCTTCAAAATGAATTAGTTTTACATTTTATTATATTTATTATAATTTTATACAAGACTATATTACTATGAATTGAAATTGCAAGTATTTAATCCATAGTAAATTACTCGGATTTAATATCGCAAATAGGCAATTCCTTTAAAAGTTAAAATATACAGTCTTTCAGATTTTTTATACCCATTTTTACAGTCAAGTTAAACATATTTTTCCATTTTATTTTCTTTTATTATAATTGTAATAT
>JAHHSS010000092.1 GCA_020025095.1 Peptostreptococcus sp. | reverse complement strand
TTAATAAACAAATTGTTGACTATATTTATTTTCAATGATATAAATAAAGTATAGATAGAAAAGTTTTTTTTAAAGTGAAAACGTTATTAGATTTATATTTTGGTATTGAGGAGGTAATATTATGAAAAAGTTGATGACTGGCGATGAAGCCATTGCTAGAGGTGTATTTGAATCAGGGGTAAGATTTGCAGCGGCATATCCTGGGACTCCGAGTACAGAAATTTTAGAAAATCTATCCAATTATGATAGAAAATATCTTTTTGCAGAATGGGCTCCAAATGAGAAGGTTGCATTAGAATCTGCAATAGGAGCAAGTGTTGCAGGTGCAAGATCATTTGCAGCGATGAAGCATGTTGGTCTTAATGTTGCAGCAGACCCATTTTTTACATCAGCATATTCAGGAGTAAATGGGGGGCTTGTAATAATTTCAGCAGATGAACCTGGACAATTTTCATCTCAAAATGAGCAAGATAATAGAAATCTAGCAAAAGCAGCTTTTGTACCAATGTTTGAACCTTCAGATAGTCAAGAATGTAAAACTATGGTGAAAGAAGCATATGATTTAAGTGAAAAATACGATACACCTATTTTAATAAGAATGACTACTCGTGTATGTCATTCAAAGGGCCTTGTAGAAGAAGAAGAGAGAATAGAGCATCCTATTAAAAAATGGGAAAAAAATCCTTTAAAGTATGTAATGGTTCCAGCAAATGCAAAAGTAAGAAAACAGTACATATTTAAGAGAATGGAAGAATTAGAAAACTATTCAAATAACTGTAAGTGGAATTTTATAGAAGATAATAATGCGGAAATAGGTGTTATTGCATCTGGTGATTGTTACTTATATGCTAAAGAAGTATTCGGAAATGATGCATCATATTTAAAAGTAGGATTTTCAAATCCTCTTCCAGATGGATTATTTAGAGAATTTGCTAAAAAGCTAGAAAAGATATATGTAATAGAAGAAAATGATCCAATAATGGAAACTCATATAAAGGCTTTAGGTATAGAATGTCATGGAAAAGATGTATTTCCTAGACATGGTGAAATGATACCAGAAGTGATAAAAAAAGCAGTTTATGGAAAAGAAATAGAGGTATTTGAAGAAGCAAAGGAAGTAATGATAAATCGTGCTCCTACTTTTTGTGCAGGATGTCCACATAGAGGTTTCTTTTACACTCTAGGAAAGAGAAAAAATATAATGATTTCAGGGGATATAGGATGCTATACATTAGGATATGGTGGACCTTATAATGCAATGGATACTACTTTATGTATGGGAGCTAGTGTAAGTATGGCTCATGGTGCAGCGCAAGTATTTTCAATGGATGAAAATCAAGATGTTAAAGTAGTTTCAGTAATAGGAGATTCTACATTTTTCCATTCAGGAATTACATCATTGATAGATGCAGTTTACAATAATAGTAGCGCTGTTACATGCATTCTTGATAATAGAATTACAGGAATGACAGGACAGCAAGAGAATCCGGGTACAGGTTTGACTGCTCAAAGAGAGCCAGCTGCTGAAATAGATATAGAAACACTAGTTAGAGCAATAGGAGTAAAGAATATAAAAAGAGTAAATCCAAATAATTTAGATGAAGTTAATGAAGCACTTGATTGGGCTTTAGCATTAGATGAACCATCAGTAATTATTACTTGGTGGCCATGTGCACTAAAGAAACAGTCCGAAGAAGATAAGAATAACTTCCCTAATTCATTTAAGGATAAATTTGAAGTTAATCATGAAAAGTGTATTGGGTGTAGAAAATGTACAAAGACTGGATGTCCAGCTATATCTTTTAATAAAGAAGCAAAGAAATCTTCAATAGATTTTAATAAGTGTGTAGGTTGTAGTGTATGTGCTCAGGTATGTCCAGTGGGAGCAATAGGAAAGGTGGTAAAATAATATGACTAAGAATTTATTATTGACTGGAATTGGTGGTCAGGGAACTATAACTGCCAGTAAGCTACTTACAATAGGTCTTATGAGTGCAGGTTACGATGTGAAGATGAGTGAAGTGCATGGAATGAGTCAAAGAGAAGGTCAGGTTCTTACCCACTTAAGATATGGAGAAAAAGTTTATTCACCAGTAGTTTCTATGGGGGATGCAGATATTATAATTGGATTTGAAGAACTTGAAGTATTGAGAAATATAGACTATTTAAAACCAGATGGTGTAGTAGTTTTAAATACTGTTAGGTTTAATCCAATAGGTGTGTTGAGTGGAAAAGATAAATACCCAGAAAATACAAAAGAGTTGATTGAAAAGAGAGCGGGTAAAGTATATGCCTTTGATGCAACAGAAGAAGCTGAAAAACTTGGAAATACAAGAGTTATGAATATAATACTTTTGGGAACAATAATTAAGAGTATGAGCCTTGAAGATATAGATTGGGATAAGATAATTGAAGAAAATGTTAAAGAGAAATTTATTGAAATAAACAAAAAGGCATTGAGAGTGGGCATGGGATTGGTATAATAAAAATATAGGCCTTCTTCTATAAGAGAACTTTCTTATAGAAGAAGGCAATTCAAGCAAGCTTTGTCTAACTTTACCGAGTAAATATAAAGACAAGTCGAAAAATAGTTTTAATATATGCGGAGGTAGTAAATGCTTAGAAATTTTGATGAAGTAATAGAAAAAGTAAAGTCTTTCCATAAAAAGAAACGCTGTGGAGTATGTATGGCAGATAAAGCGGCTATAGAAGCGGTGATAGAAGCAGAAAAGATGGAACTAGCAGAGCCTATTTTTGTAGGACATAAGGAAGAGATTATAGAAAACTTAAAAAAAATATCAATAAATACAGATTATGAAATTATAGATGTAAAATCAGATTCAGAAGGAGCTGAAAAAGTAGTAGAATTAGTAAGAGAAGGCAAGGTTGACTTTATATTAAAGGGTCACTTGGAGACAGCGGTACTTATGAAAGCTGTTGTAGACAAGGAAAAGGGGCTTAGAACAGATAGTCTAATTAGTCATATTGCTTTTGAAGAAATTCCTACTTATCATAAGATATTAGCTATTACAGATGGCGGAATGTGTATGTATCCAGATGTAGATCAAAAGCAAAAAATTATTGAAAATGCGGTAGATGTATTTCATAGATTAGGGTACGAATGTCCAAAGGTGGCTTGTCTTTCTGCGATAGAAAAAGAAAATTCCAAAATGCCTTCGACAGTAGATGCGAGTGAGCTGAAAAGAAGAAACCTAAATAAAGAGATAAAAGAATGTATTGTGGAAGGACCTATTTCATTTGATCTGGCCTATTCAAAAGAAGCTAAGGAAATAAAGGGCTATAAAAGTGAGGTAGCAGGTGATGCAGATATACTTCTTGCACCAGATATACAGACTGGAAATATACTTGCCAAAACTCTTAATTTGGCAGCAAATGGAAAGATGGCTGGATTTGTTGTTGGTGCTAAATGCTTGATACTTCTTATATCAAGAAGCGCAAGTGCAGAGGAAAAATATCTCTCAATAGCAATAGCGGCATTAGTAAATCAATAAAACTATATTATATGGAATCTACTTTAATTAGATTTGGTAATTGATAAATTAGAGGGGTAATGATAAATGAAGATTTTAATAATTAATCCAGGCTCTACTTCTACAAAAGTTGGAATATATGAGAATCTGGAAGAAAAAATAATAGAGAATATTTCTATAGATGCTGAAATTTTAAAAAAATTCGATGACTTATATGAGCAGACAGATATGAGATATGAGCAAGTTATGGAATTTCTGAATAAAAATAATATATCTCCAGATAGCCTTGATGTGATAGTTTCAAGAGGAGGATTGTTGCCACCACTGCACACAGGTGCTTATGTAATAGATGATGAACTATGCGATATAATGAGATATCGACCTGCTCAAATTCATGCATCAAATTTAGGGGCTTTAATAGCAAGGAAAATATCAAAAGAGAATGATATACCCGCATATATATATGATGCCGTTTCAGTAGACGAACTTACAGATGAAGCAAGAATGTCAGGTGTAAAAAAATATCCGAGAAGAAGTTTTTCACATACCTTAAATACAAGAGCGGTAGCTATGAAATATTGTGCTGACAATGGACTGGATTATTACAAATCATCACTAATAGTAGCACATTTAGGTGGTGGCATATCTATGAATTTCCAAAAAAATGGTAGGCTTGTAGATACGGTATCATCTGATGAAGGGCCTTTTTCTACAAATAGAGCAGGTATCTTGCCAATATATAGCTGTATAACGATAGCATCAGAAGAAGGAGCAGAAGCACTTCAAAGATATGAAGATAGTATAGGAGGTCTTGTATCATATTTAGGAACTAATGATGCAAGGGAGGTTGAAAGGCAAATAGAAAGTGGAAATAAAGAAGCCCTTTTAGTCTATAAATCTATGGCATATCAAATAGCAAAATCAATAGCTTCTCTAGCAATTGTAGATAATGGTAGAGTTGATGCTATAATTCTTACAGGTGGAATGGCCCATTCTAAAATGCTTACAGAATGGGTAAAAGAAAAGGTAGAATTTATTTCAACAGTTGCTCTTTACCCTGGTGAATTTGAGATGAGAGCATTAGCTCAAGGTGGATATAGAGTAATGCAAGGAATAGAAAGTGCTGACTATTTAAGGCTATAGATGTAAATGCCCCCAGCAAAGAGCTAGGGGCATTTTTAAATAAACATTTCTATATGAAAATAAAACTCGTTTTAAATTGACTATCTTGAAAAATATATTTATATTAGTTATTATAATAAATAATGAGAATACTTTACGAAGGAGGTTGGACAAGTAAAGATCTAAAAGATCTAAGAATTTGTCCTAGAATAATATGGGAATAGGAGAATATAAAGGTATAGTGAATGACTTTGAATCTTTTTTATCCTTTTTGGATACACTAGCCGTAATTATATCTCAAATGTTTGGTGAACATTGTGAAGTTGTGATATCAGATTTAGATAATACAGACCAATCAGTTTTGTCCATATATAATGGAGAAGTAACAGGGCGAAGTGTAGGAGATCCTTTGAATACAAGAGCGAGTGAACTGATAGAAAGAAGTAAGGGCGGATTTAATATAAATTATAAAAAAGCCAATAAGAAAATCAAAAAAGAAATTAAGTCTTCCACAATAGTAACTAATGCTTTTGGAAGAAACATATCATTTTGCATAAACTATGATTGTGATGATATTTCAGCCATACAAAAAACTCTTAAAAAATTTCTTTCTATGAGAGATGATGTATATGATGAATTTGATTCATTTGATAACGGTGAACTTGCAGAGCATAAATTTATGCTAGAATTAGAAAAAATGAATAAACCTATTGTAGAAATGAATAAAACAGATAGACTGGAATTAATAAAAAACTTAAAAGAAGCTGGTGTTTTCAAAATACAAAAAAGTGTTCCATATATAGCAGAGCAAATGGGTTTATCTAGGTATACGATATATAATTATCTCAATGAAATAGAAAGAATTGAAAATGAAAAGAATAAAAAAATTTAATGAAAATCTAAAAAAAAAATAAAAAAGTGTTTAAAGAGAATTATATTGGGCAAATATATAATACAAACATAATAAATTAAAAGAGTGTATAGAATTTTTTCTGTAAATTAGCCTTCTATGGCTACACTGCC
>JAHHSS010000091.1 GCA_020025095.1 Peptostreptococcus sp. | reverse complement strand
ACAATATCGTAAATAATATAACAATAAAATTACTTGAAAATTATATTAAAGATAATATAAAGATAAAATAAAGATATTATAAAATCCATTTTCTTTTAAACTGAATTTTTAAAATCTTTCAATGTATTTTTGTTAATATATCTATCTTATATGTGGTATAATAAGGGCATGGCTATTGCCATATCATATACATTGTTTATTTTCTAAATGTGTAGAATACATAATAAAAAAACTATATTGGATTTTATTACTAGTATTCGAATTAAGAATGTATCTATATTAGACATTTAAAAGTAACTGATTCAGCTGTTATTAAAAGTGGATAATATAGATTTTGTGTATATAGAATATAAAAATCGGAGGAAGAAATTAAACTAATGGAAGATATTATTAAAGTGAGGGACTTGGTTTTTGAGTATGTGACTGAAGATTCAACTTATCGAGCCGTTGATAATTTTAATCTTAGCATTAAAAAAGGTGAGTTTGTAGCAATAATAGGTCATAATGGTTCTGGTAAGTCCACCTTGTCGAAGAATTTAAATGCTATACTTATTCCAACAAGTGGTGAAGTATTAGTAAATGGAATGAACACTAAAGATGAAGAAAAACTTTGGAATATAAGACAAAGTGCTGGTATGGTTTTTCAAAATCCAGATAATCAAATTGTTGCAACTATTGTTGAAGAAGATGTAGCTTTTGGATGTGAAAATCTTGGAATAGAAGCTTCGGAAATAAGAAAAAGAGTAGATAGCGCATTGAAAAGTGTAGATATGTATGAAATGAGGGAAAGGCAACCACATCTTTTATCTGGTGGGCAAAAGCAAAGGGTAGCAATAGCAGGTATTATCGCTATGAGACCAGATTGTATAATTTTTGATGAGGCTACTGCTATGCTTGATCCATCAGGTAGAGCAGAAGTTATGGAAACAATAAAAAGGCTAAATAAAGAGTACAACATTACGATTATTCACATTACACACTTTATGGAAGAGGCTGTTGAAGCAGATAGAGTAGTAGTGATGGAAAAGGGGAAAAAGGTGCTTGAAGGAAAACCGAGAGAAGTATTCAATCATGTAGAGGAATTGAAAAGAATAGGGCTTGATGTTCCATATATGACAGAATTATCGCACCTTCTAGTCGAAGAAGGTATAAATATTAAACAGGATGTTTTGACTGTGGATGAAATGGTGGGTGAGCTATGTCAATTAAGGTAGAAAACTTAACATATATATATAATGAAGGGCTTCCATTTGCACAGAAGGCCTTAGATGATATTTCTTTTGAAGTGAAGGATGGAGATTTTGTAGGACTTATAGGACATACGGGTTCTGGAAAATCTACTTTGATACAACATTTAAACGGAATTATGAAACCACATTCAGGAAAAATATATATAAATGATTTTGATATAACGGATAAAGAGCAGAATCTTACCGAAATAAGAAAAAGAGTGGGAATAGTTTTTCAATATCCTGAATATCAGTTATTTGAAGAAACAGTTGCAAAAGATATTGCTTTTGGGCCATCTAATTTAGGTCTTAGTCAAGAAGAAATAGAAAAAAGGGTAAGAGATGCTATGGAAGATGTAGGTCTTGATTATGACAAGTTTGCTGAAAAATCGCCATTTGATCTTTCGGGAGGTCAAAAAAGAAGAGTAGCTATAGCTGGGGTAATAGCTATGCATCCAGAACTTTTAATTTTAGATGAACCAACAGCCGGTCTTGACCCAGGAGGGAGAGATGAAATATTCAATCTGATAAAATCACTTCATGAAAACGGTAATATGACAGTAATACTTTCATCACATAGTATGGACGATATGGCTAAGTTAGTGAATACGCTCATGGTAATGAATAAAGGTAGACTAGAAATGATGGGCTCTCCAAGAGAAATATTCAGAGATAATGCACAGAAGTTGAAAGGTATGGGGCTTGATATCCCTCAAGTTCTTGAACTTGCATTGAAACTCAAAAAAGAAGCGGGATATAATGTAAGAACAGATGTAATAAATATTTCTGAAATAAAAAATGAAATAATAAGGTGCATAAAAGAAAAAGATTTTATAGATAAATTTGAAAGAGGGGTGAATAAAAATGCTTAAAGATATTACCCTTGGACAGTTTTATCCTACAAAATCAATAGTACACTCATTAGATGCTAGAACAAAGTTATTGGCAACACTAATTTTTATGATTTCTATATTTTTAGTTAATCAGTTTTGGCCATATGCTATTATTATTGCTGTGCTTCTTATAGTTACTAAAATATCAAATATTCCGCTTAAATATGTTTTAAAAGGAATTAAACCTCTTAGGTGGATTATATTGTTTACATTTATAATAAATATATTTTTTATAAAAGGTGGAGAAGTTTTATGGCAGTTCTATTTTTTAAAAATATATGAACAAGGACTTAGAACAGCGTTTTTTATGGCTATAAGACTTGTACTTCTTGTATTTGGTACGTCAATACTTACTTTGACTACATCACCTATAGACCTTACAGATGGTATAGAAACTGCCTGTTCACCATTTAAAAAAATTGGTTTTCCAGCACATGAACTTGCAATGATGATGACTATTGCATTGAGATTTATCCCAACACTTTTAGATGAAACAGATAAAATAATGAAGGCTCAAATGTCACGAGGTGCAGATTTTGAAAGTACAAATATAGTCAGTAGAGCGAAGAATATGGTGCCCCTTTTGATTCCTCTATTTGTAAGTGCATTTAGACGAGCTGATGAGCTTGCAATGGCTATGGAAGCTAGATGCTATAGAGGTGGAGAAAATAGAAGCAAGATGAAACAAAGTAAACTAGAAAAACCTGATTATGTAGCGGATTTTATAGTTTTAGTTTTTCTTATATTTATAATAGTTAGTAGATTTATAAAAATAATATAAAGTAATAATTAAAATGGAATCTCTCAAAAGAGGGATTCCTAATTATTAAATAAAATTTTTTATGAAGTGTAAGCACATAAATATTTCAGAAAAATAAGCTTAATTAGTATGAGGATTAAAGAGGTTCAACATGAATAGAAGAAAAATTAGAAAAGCTGCAATATTTTCATTAATATTACTGGCGTTTTTAATATGTATAATATATTTAGAAAAAATGCCGAAGATTATTCCAATCCATTATGATATACACGGAAAAGTTGATTCTTATGGAAGTCGTAATAATATATTTATATTGCCAATATACATGATTGCATTCACTGTTTTTATAAAAATAATATTACACTTTGTTAAAAAAAGTGATACTTACAATGGAGAAGAAGAATTTATAGATTTAATTAATATACTAATATTGATAGTATTTAATCTATTAAACTGTTGCACAGTTTATACTTCATATAACAATATTACTGATCTAAATAGTAAAGCTATTAGAATAGATTGTCTGATGATATCTATAGTAGGCTTAATATATATAGGTATAGGTTTTATTATATTAAAATGCAAAGCTCAAAAAAATACTAGTAAAGATAAGTATAAGGAAATTAAAATAAGAAAATTCTCTGGAAAGATATTTATAATTACAGGATTAATAATAACGCTTTCTTGCATACTTATAGCAAAACCATTAATAAATATAGCTATAATAATAATTTCAACTATGATTTCTATTATATTAGTTTTAAAATATTCAATTACACATTCATAAGTGGTTAAAATTTATTGGGAAAAATAATATATAACTAGTTATGTATTATTTTAAATAGGAGATTGATTATGAAGAATAGATATTTTTATTCATTTTTAATAGGAGAAATAGGTATTGCGGAGAAGGGAGGTCAAATAACAGATATATTTTTTAAGAATTTAAGAGATGTAGAGGCTAATTTATATGAAAGTGAGGCTATAAAGGAGGCAAAAAGACAATTAGAAGAATACTTTAGTGGAAAACGAAGAAAATTCGATTTTGAAATTAATCTTTGTGGTACAGAATTTCAAAAAAAAGTTTGGAAAGAGCTTTTAAAAATTGATTATGGTATTTGCGTATCATATGGGGATATTGCAGAAAGAATAGGAAATAAAAAAGCAGCAAGAGCCGTTGGTATGGCAAATAATAAAAATCCAATTGTAATAGTAATCCCATGTCATAGAGTTATAGCTTCAAATGGAAAGCTTACTGGATATGCTGGGGGATTAGAAATAAAGAAAAAGCTCATTGATTTGGAAATAAATAATCGGAATTATTGAAATTATTTGTCAAATATTATTGACAAATAATACAAGAGGTTTTAAACTAAATTTAGTAGATTTGATTATTACTCAAGAGATAAATATAGTAATTAGCTTTAAAAGCTATATAAATATATTAAAATATACTTAGCTTAGTATAATAAATAACATATAAGTTTGATTTTAATACAATTATATAGACGTATCTAGCTTTAAATTATGTGAAAAAATTTGAATTTTTATTAATTTATAATCTAAATAGCAAAGGTGGAAGAAAAAAATGATATTAAATGTAAATTCGAAACTTTCAGAGTATGATATTGTAATAGAAAGTGGGTTACTTTCATCTGTAGGTGAGTATATATCAAATAGGCTAAAAGAAAAAGCTATATCAGTAAAGAAAATGTTTATAATCACAGATGAAAGAGTAGATGATATATATAGCAATACAGTAGAAGAAAGTCTTAAGGAAAACGAATACGAAATAAAAAAATATGTTATATCTCCAGGTGAAACTTCTAAAAATATACTTACACTGGCAGGTATTTACTCTGAAATGTCGGATTTTTCAATGACAAGATCAGATATGATAATAGCTCTTGGAGGTGGAGTTGTTGGAGATTTAGCAGGATTTGCTGCATCTACATATTTGAGGGGAATAGAGTACATACAGATTCCGACTACACTTTTAGCACAGGTAGACAGTAGCGTTGGTGGTAAAACTGCAATAGATATTTCTCAAGGGAAAAATCTTGTAGGTAGTTTTTATAATCCTTTTTTAGTATTAATAGATAGCTCAGTATTAAAATCCTTAAATACAAGAGAATTAACAAGTGGTATGGCTGAAGTTATAAAGTATGCGTTAATAAAAGATAGGAAAATGTATGATTTATTAATGGAGATTGAAAGTAAAAATCAATTATTTGAGAAACTAGATGAAATAATATATAGATGCTGCAGTATAAAAAAGAAAATAGTGGAAAATGATCAGTTTGATAAGGGTGAGAGAATGATATTAAATTTTGGTCATACTATTGGGCATGCAATAGAAAGTTATTACAAATTTAGAAAATATCTTCATGGTGAAGCAGTTGCAATGGGCATGTTAAGAATTTCAGAAATAGCTTTTAAGAAGGAACTGATAGAAGAAAAAACTGTAAAAGAGATAAGAAATATTTTGAAGAGGTTTGGATTGGCAAATAAGGATGATGTTTCAAATAAAGAACTTATAAAGTATATAAAAAATGATAAAAAGAAATTTGGAGAAAAGATAAAAGTAGTAGTTGTTGAGCAAGTTGGACAAGCTACTATATTAGATAAAGAGATAGAATTTTTTGAGTAATAATTGAAAATATATTATAATTAACTAGCAGTATATTTTATATACTGCTATATTTTTATTAAAAATACTTGATAAATATTGAATAGATAATATATTTGGAATAAATAAATTCTTATTTTTTATAATATGGAAAGGAGCTTAATTATGAATTTGAAAATTTACCCATCGAAGCTCAGGGGAAAACTTAGAATACCTCCATCAAAAAGCATAACTCACAGAGCTATTATATGTGCGG
>JAHHSS010000090.1 GCA_020025095.1 Peptostreptococcus sp. | reverse complement strand
ATACAAACATGCTCCCATAGTCCACAAGCTTTTTATCAGATAATTCGAGTATTTTTTTTCCTTTTTTTTCTATAAAAATTTTTATTTTTTTATAATCTGGATGCTGTTTTATATTTCCAAAGAATACAATACTATCCAGAAAAGTTCCACTTGCTCCACCTATAAAGCCATAATTGAAGTCAAATAAATCAATATGTCCTTTTTCTATTTTTAAAACATCTATTTCTGTTTCTTCTAGAGAATTAGCTATTCCCTCATCATATGTGATTATTGAGTTTTCATTCACTTGACATATTGAGCAATTTGAATAACCTTGCTTTATATTTATTACATTAGGTAAATTAACTATTTTTTCTATTTCTTCATTATCTTCGTATTTTTTAATAATTTCTTCTTTTAGACGGCCCTTTCTTATTTTTTTATGAGAATCTAAGCTACATTTGTCATATATCAATTTTTTTATTTCATAGTCTACATTATCAAAATTTCCTATGTAATATTTTCCTGTATAGCAAACATTATATAAAGTATCTTTCGGATACTTTTTAGAAAGATTTTCTTTTCCACAAATTATTTTATTATGGCAGTTTACTTTTTTAAACATTTCTTTATAGTAACTATATGATTCGGGAGCTACTACTATGTCCTCTCCATTTGTAAACATGCTTATATCTACATGACCTGAAATTGCATCGTATGTATTTTTATTTTGATATGAATTTATTAATTTCAAACCTAAATCTTCTAGACTTTTTCTGCATTCATCGTCCATTCTAAAATCAACAACTGCTACTTTATGCTTCTTCATTACGTCTCCTTTTATATTAGAGATTTATTTTCTTATACTTATTTTTTTCTCCTTTTATATATAATAGGCAAGTTACAAGCTCCAGCAAATAAAATGGCAAAAATTATGAAAAAAAGACTTTTCTTAGAACTATCTATTTCTAAATTAGAAAAATAAAAAATGTATACAAAACACGCTAATACCACAAGAAGTATTATTCCCTTTATAAAAGAAGCTTTATCAATTTTTTTCATATATACCAACTCCTTAATGCAAATATAATATGATTTTTGCTTTAACTAGTTCTTCCATGTGAGCATCTTCTTTGTATTTATATACATTATATATATTTTTTTCAATAGTCAATTAAAATAATTATCAAAATAGAAAGTTGTCTATATTGCTTTTTCAAGGCTTCCTAAAAGTGATTTTGCCAATCCATCCCAAGATAAATTTTCAATATTTAAAGATTTATCTCTATTTTTTATTCTAAAATCAACTGCCTTTTCAATTGCGTATTTCAACCTATTTTTAAAAGCATCCAACTCCTCTTCATAAGGTATTGATACTGCTTTCATTTTCGGCAGGCTCACATACTCAATTAAACCACTATTTTTTATTCTATCACCAAGCCACTCTTCTACTCCGTCTACATCCGTAGATATAATATAGTTTCCACAAGACATAGCCTCTAAAAGAACTAAAGGCAGTCCCTCATAATATGATGGTAGAACAAATATATCTGATTTGTTAAGTTCCTCACATAATCTGAATTGATCAACTCTACCTATAAAATCAATTTCGTATTTACAGTTATTAGCTTTTTTGATAATAGTATTTTTTTCTTCTTCAATACTTCCATCTCCAGCAAAGACTATCTTTATAGTATTTTTATCATAATCTAAGCTATCTAAAGCATCTATAAATGGAAGTAGCCCTTTGCTGTAAGAAAGTTTGCCCGCATACGATATTTTTACAGACCCTTCTTTCTTGTATTTTTTGTTATAAAAAACTGAACTATCATATCCACTTCCTAAAACTTCTATTTTCTCATTATTAATTCCAAAAATATTGGCTATTATTTTTTTTTGCTCATTATGAAGAGCGTATATCCTATCAAGTTTTTTTACATTATCTAATATATAGTCCTTTTTAAAATCTATACTTCTTATTTGTCTTAGACAAGTTCCGTGGCTGATTGCAACTACTTTTTTATCTGGAAATAGCTCTCTGACTATTGATGTAGAAAAATAAAGATGATGACACACTATAACATCCGGTTCAAAATTTCTAACTGCCTCTTTTAAGGAAGCAATTATAGCCTTTTTCATTTTTTCTGCCATAGAGTAGGACATATCTCTATATCTAGTGCTGGGATAAGGCATATTATCACTCATTCCTGGAACATTGAAATCAAGTTCTTTAGAATTGTATATTACAGGAAAAAACTCCACCTTATTATCAAACTTATTTTCTATATTTTCAACGTTATCTTCAATATCTATCCCTGCAACTAAAACCTGTTTATTTCCAAGCTTTTGCATACCTTTGATAATTCCACTCATATATATTCCACTCCCAGTAGAATCAGGTTTTTGAGCACTCACATGTAGAATGTTCATATATTCCCTCCAAAATATTCCTCTATAAATATAGATTATTTTTATTAACTAAATTATAAGCAATAAAAAAAATTATTTCAATATTTATATAATTTTTAAGACACATTAAGTTTAACTATTGTTTTTTTCTATATATAAAAGCTTGTATAATCTTTTATCTCTATATGTTATTATTTCTTTTATACTAAATTTATATTATTATATCCCTATAATATATAAATTTAGTAACTAATTTTTTATTTGAAATTTTATAAAAAATTATAGGTGCTATATCCCAATTGAGATATAGTACCTATATATTTTAGTGATTGATTAGGCTCTTTTAAGTTTTATTTTTCTACATAATTCTTCTGAAAATTCGTCTGTTTTTGCATTTCCACCTAAATCCTCTGTTAAAATTTTCCCCTCTATAAACACTTCTTTTAAACAATCTTCTATCAAATCAGCTGGTTTATTTTCTCCCATATATCTAAGCATCATTATTGCTGACTGTATTATAGCTGTAGGGTTTGCTATATTTTTCCCTGCTATTTGAGGAGCACTTCCGTGAACCGCCTCAAAAACAGCATAATCTTTACCTATATTTGCACTCGGTATAATCCCAAGTCCACCTACAAGTCCAGCACAAAGATCTGACAGGATATCTCCATATAAATTTGGCATTACCATTACATCAAACTGTTCTGGATTTAGTACCAGATTCATAGCCGCTGCGTCAACAATTACATCATCTGCATAGATTTCTTTATCCTTATCAGAAGCTTTGCTTTTTTCTATTCCATTCTTTGAGCATATTTCGTAAAATTCTCTTAAAAACAAGCCATCAGAAATTTTCATTATATTTGCTTTATGTACACATGATAATCTCTTATAATCATTGTTTTTTAAGTATTTACAAGCAAAATCAACTATTCTATCGCTTGCTTCTTTAGTTATTATCTTTATGCTTTCCCCAGCAAAATCACCTACTGAATGTTCTATACCTGAATAAAGTCCCTCTGTGTTTTCTCTTATTATAGTTAAATCTATATTATCGTATCTAGATTTTATTCCTTCAAAAGTTTTTACTGGTCTTACATTTGCATATAAATCTAGAGCTTTTCTAAGTGCCACATTAACACTTCTAAATCCCTTTCCTACTGGTGTAGTTACTGGACCTTTTATTGCTATTTTGTTTTTCTTGATACTATCTATTACATAATCAGGTAGGGGTGTAGCATATTTTTCAATAACCTTTTCTCCTGCTTCTACCTCATCCCAGACTATATTTACTCCGGCGGCTTCTACTACTTTTTTCATAGCATCTGTAACTTCTTTGCCTATTCCATCTCCTGGAATTAATGTTATATTATACATAGAACCTCCAATTTCTTTATTTTCGACTTAAATTAGACTTTTTATTTTGATTTTTCTTTTATAGCGTTTAACCTTCCACCCGCTAAAAGCATCTCAACTTCTTCCTTGCTAAACTGTGCTTTTACATAGAATTCAAAACCTTTTTTTGTATCAGTTACCTTTATTCTAGATTTTTTTAATCCTATAATGATATCTTCTAATTTTAATTCATCCATCTGCTCTATTTTTGCATAATCATCTGGATTTTCAAACTCCATAGGCAATATACCACTATTTATCAAGTTTGCCTTATGTATTCTAGCAAAGCTCTTCGCTATAACACCCTTTATTCCTAAGTATAATGGTGCTAGTGCTGCATGTTCTCTTGATGAGCCTTGTCCATAGTTTTCTCCTGCTACTATAAAACCACCTTTATTTTCCATTGCCCTATTAGCAAAATCTTCATCGATTGTGCTAAAACAGAACTGTGAAAGATAAGGAATATTACTTCTATAAGGAAGCAACTTAGCATTTGAAGGCATTATATGGTCTGTTGTAATATTATCTACCGTCTTTATAATCACTTTCCCAGAAATAATATCAGTCAGTTTAGTATTAAGAGGGAAGGGTTTTATATTAGGCCCTCTTACTATTTCAACTTTTGATGAATCTTGTGCAGGACTTATTATCATGCTATCGTCTATAATAAAGCTATCTGTTGATATATCGTTAAAATCAATGTCAAATTCAGCATCTCTAGGATCCATAAGACAGCCATAAACCGCACTGACAGCCGCGACTTCTGGACTAGTTAAATATACTTTTGCTGAATTAGTTCCACTTCTTCCATAGAAATTTCTATTAAAAGTTCTAATACTTACCGCATCTGTCCCTGGGGATTGCCCCATTCCTATACACGGCCCGCATGAGTTTTCAAGTATTCTTGCACCAGAACTGATAATATCTGCCAAAGCACCATTTCTGGCTATCATTTCCATAACTTGTCTAGAACCAGGCGCTATTACTAGACTTACATTATCTGCAACTTTTCTTCCTTTAAGTATTTTTGAAACTTTCATCAGGTCTTCATAAGAAGAATTTGTACAACTACCAATTGCCACCTGGTCTATTTTTATTTTTCCTTCTTCTCTACAAGTTTTTATATTATCCGGACTATGTGGTGCTGCTACCATAGGTTCTAATTTACTTAAATCAATTTCTATAATATCATCGTATTTTGCGTCTTCATCTGCACTTAATTCCTTCCAATCATCCAATCGATTTTGTGCAATAAAAAACTCTTTTGTTTTTTCATCACTCGGAAAGATAGATGTTGTTGCCCCTAACTCTGCCCCCATATTGGTTATAGTCGCTCTCTGTGGAACAGAAAGATATGCAACACCTTCTCCAGCATATTCGTATACTTTTCCAACCCCGCCTTTTACCGTTTCTCTTTTTAAGACTTCTAGGATTATATCCTTTGAAGAAACCATCTTAGACAGTTTACCTTTCAGTTCTACCTTTACTACTTTAGGCACTTTAATATAGTATGCTTCTCCTGCCATAGCAAGTGCAACATCAAGCCCACCAGCCCCAATGGCTAACATTCCTACACCTCCAGCAGTTGGAGTATGACTGTCTGATCCTAAAAGTGTTTCACCTGGTACTGAAAATCTTTCTAGATTTACTTGATGGCAAATTCCATTTCCTGGTCTTGAAAAATAAATTCCATATTTATTGGCTATTGTTTGAATAAATTTATGGTCATCTGCATTTTCAAATCCTTGTTGTAACATATTATGGTCTATATATGCAACAGATTTTTTAGTCTTTACTCTATCTATTCCCATTGCCTCAAGCTGAAGATATGCCATAGTCCCAGTTGAATCTTGAGTTAAAGTTCTATCTATTCTTATTCCTACTCTATTACCTTCTTTAAGTTCCCCTTCAACAATATGATTTAATAAAATCTTTTCAACGATATTTTTTCCCAATCTAATCACCTTCTACTACATTTTTATATTG
>JAHHSS010000009.1 GCA_020025095.1 Peptostreptococcus sp. | reverse complement strand
TAACTATAGAAGTTGACCTAATCAACTCTATATGTGTAGAAGAAGGACTAAGATTCGCTATCAGAGAAGGTGGTAGAACAGTTGCTTCTGGTGTTGTTGCATCAATAATAGAATAATTTTATTTTAAATACAAGGAGATCGCATTTGCGGTCTTCTTTTTTTGTGTTTTAATTGATTTATATTTTATAAAAGTATTTAGATAAAAGAATAATTTCTATTTTTATTTAGAAATATTTTATATATTTAAAAAAAGAAAATCATTTTAAAAAATAATATAAAATACCATATATCCTGAAAAATAAGTAGATATTAGGGTATTTAAAATAAACAAATAAATTATTTAAATAAAATTCTTTCTTTTAATAACAAAAAATGGGTAAGAAAAATGAGATAAAAATAAATTAAAATAAGGATATACCTATAAAAGGTTTTTTAAAAAAACACCCTAAAAGAGCCATAACTTGACTTATTATTAAAAAAGGACTAACATTAATGTAAACTATTTCAAATAGTATAATTTTTTCTTAATCATAATAATTATGAATTATTTCAGCGCTGTATTTTAGGATTTTAGTATCATTTGCATTGGGAGGAGGTTCTCTATATGGGAATTAAGCACAATATAGAAAGAAAGATAGCTGCAAAAGGTATAGAGCAGGTTATTAAATCCGCAAAAGATAAAAATATCGATGAAAAAGAAGCTGCAATGCTAAATCTTGTCGATATATTTCAAAAGCATGCAGGTAATATGTTTGATGAGTCTATTTACGATATTGTAAGAAAAATGATAAAAGACAGAGATGGAAAATGGATTAATTATGTTTATGATAAAATAGATTCTTTAGATACAAATGTAATAAAGATGACGGCCTTAAACTTGGGGTTTACTGGAGCATATTATGGAAAAAAAATAATAAATGAAAAAAGAAAAGAATATGCTTGTAATGTTCCTTGGCTGATACTTATGGATCCTACTAGCTCATGCAATATGAAATGCAAGGGCTGCTGGGCTTCTGAATATGGTCATAATCAAAGTTTAACATTTGAAGAACTAGATGATATAATTGAGCAAGGCAAAAAATTAGGAATATTTTTCTATATGTATACAGGTGGGGAGCCACTAATGAGGAAGGATGATTTAATAAAGTTATGTGAAAAGCATAGAGAATGTTACTTCGTTGCTTTTACAAATGGAACACTTATAGATGAAAAGTTTGCAGATGAAATAGCAAGAGTAGGTAATTTTTCGGTAACTTTAAGTATAGAAGGCTTTGCTTACGAAAATGATAGTAGACGTGGAGTTGGTTCTTTTGATAAAGTAATGCACGCTATGGATATACTGAGAGAAAGAGGGCTTATCTTTGGGACATCTATATGCTATACTAGAAAAAATATAGAAACTGTTCTCTCAGATGAGTTTTTAGATATGATAATTTCTAAAGGCGCTATGTATAGTTGGTATTTTAACTATATGCCAGTAGGAAACGATGCAGTACTTGAGCTTATACCTACTGTAGAGCAAAGAGAATATATTTATAAGAGAGTCAGAGAAGTGAGAGGATTTGAAGGTGGAAAACCTATAATGCTATTAGATTTTCAAAATGATGGAGAATATGTAGGTGGATGTATTGCAGGTGGAAGAAACTACTTGCATATAAATTCAGCTGGAGATGTAGAACCATGTGTATTTATACACTATTCAAATTCAAATATAAGAGAAAATACATTGCTTGAAAGCTTAAAATCACCTATTTTTATGGAATATAGGAATGGACAACCTTTTAATGAAAATCATCTTAGACCTTGTCCGATGCTTGAAAATCCAGAGCTTTTAAGAGATATGGTAAATAGAGCTCATGCACATTCTACAGATTTGATTTCTCCTGAAAGTGTTGAAGATTTGACTGATAAGTGTGTCGTATATTCACAAGAGTGGAAGCCTAAGGCAGATGAACTTTGGGAAAAATCCAATAAAAAATAAGCTTATAAATGTATAAGTAGGCGAATATTAGTAAAAAAAGTAAATATTAAAATACCTCTATATTCTTTATAGAAAAATAATATAGAGATAAATATAAGTATATATTATTTTTATAAGACTATTATAGAAAAATAAATTATTTAATAAGGGACAAAGTTACTTGTCCCTTATTTTTTGTTTTTATAATAAAAAATAACAATTTAAATTTGAATTTTTTCTGAAATTCATATAAAATAATTAAGAACATAAAGTAAAAACTATTTTTGAATTGTTATTAATTACGTTATATAATTTAAGCTATGGAAAAGGAGTGATGAAATGAGTGATTTTATTAGGTATAGGCTAAACACGAAAGATAGGCCAGGTATTACATCAGATGTTTTAAATGCGCTTAAAAAATATGATGTGGATTTGAAATTAGTAGAAGTTAAAAGTGAGGAAATTCTTATAAAAATAGATAAAGGTGATAAAGAGATTATCCTTAATCACATAGATGAAATTGAAAGTGTAATGAGTATAGAAGAAATAAAGTATACGGATAGCGAAATGGACGAAATAAATATGGTAAGGCTTATTGATTCTATAGATGAGGGGATAATGTCAGTTGATGAAAATAACAGGGTTGTTACATTCAATAATGTTTGCGAAGAGATGTTTGATATAAATAAATCCCAAGTAATAGGCAAAAAAATCGAAGAAATAAGCTCTTTGAAAGAAATTGTAGATGATATGTTGAATGGAAAACCAAAATTTGATTATAGAGATATAAGATTCGATTTTGCTGGCAAAAGCGTTAGAAAATTAGTTAGTTGCAGAAAGATAATGGATAACAATGAAAATGTAATAGGTGTAACATTTATTTTTAAGTTGTATGATAATTCTATAAAAATTTCTGTCCTAGTTGATGAAAAAGAAGGTGAAAAAACTAATTTAATAGGTAAAAGTGATTGTATAAATAGAATAAGAAACTATATATCAATAGCGGCAAATAGCAATTCGAGTGTAATGATTCTAGGTGAAAGTGGAACTGGAAAAGAAGTTGTTGCCAAAGAAATAGTGTATAATAGTGAGCGTTTCGATAAGCCTTTTGTATCTATAAATTGTGCTGCTCTTCCAGATGATTTAATAGAAAGTGAACTTTTTGGATATAAAAGGGGTGCATTTACAGGAGCAAATAATGATAAAAAGGGTCTTTTTATGGAAGCAAATCATGGTACCTTGTTTCTTGATGAAGTAGGTGAAATGGGACTATTTACACAAGCAAAGCTATTGAGAGTTTTGCAAGAAAATAAGGTTAGAAGAGTAGGTGGTAATGAGGAAGAAGAAATTGATGTAAGAATAATATGTGCGACAAATAGAAATTTAGAAGAAATGGTAAAGGAAAAGAAGTTTAGAGAAGACTTATACTATAGATTAAATGTACTTCCTATAAAAATTGCTCCGCTGAAAGAAAGGAAAGGAGATATTCCTTTATTAGTTACACATTTTATATCTATTTTAAATGATAGGTTAAATAAAAATATAGAGGGTTATAGTCAAAGTTATATAGATAAATTAGTAGAGTTTGAATATAGAGGGAATGTAAGAGAGCTTAAAAATGTAGTTGAAAGATCTATGAATTTAGCGAAAAAGAATATTTTAACTGCAGACACTATATATACTACTGAAAAGTTGATAGAAGATTTTTTTAGTGGAGAAAAAGTTAGCTTGAAAGTTAATAATGAAGAAAAAGCAAATAATAATGATAAATACTGCATAGAAAGAGGAAAATCATTAAAAGAATCTCTTGAGCTAATGGAGAAAAAAATAATTGAAGATATAATAAAGAATAGAAATGGAAGTGTAAGGCAAACTGCCAAAGCGCTGAAGATATCCCATACTACTCTTATAAATAAATGTAAAAAATATGGAATAGATTATTTGAGTTAAGATAATAAATTTATATTGAAAAAATATATTTTATTCAATTAAAATTTAAAAAATATATATTAAATTCAGAAAATATATTAATTTGTAAAGAAAAAATTCCACTGTAAATTTTTTTTTACAGAAAAAAAGAAAAGTGTAAAAAAAAATTTACAAAAAACACTGCTTCAGAAAAACATTTTCCCAGAAATGACTAAAAATGAATGAAAGTAAAAAACTATAAAGTTGGCACGTGAGTTGCTTATATAAATATGTAAAAATATTAGTTAAAATTTTTTGGAGGTAATTATAATGGAAAGAAAAGCAGTAGAAAATTTAGGATTCGGTACAAAGGCAATACACGGTGGAAATTTTAAGGACCTAAATGCAGGTGCTTTAGCAACACCTATTTACGCAACATCAACTTTTATATTTGATTCAGCTGAACAAGGTGGAAGAAGATTTGCCTTAGAAGAAGAAGGATATATTTACAGTAGATTAGGAAACCCTACAACTAAGGTTGTTGAAGATAAGATAGCAATACTTGAAGGTGCAGAAGCTTGTGCAGCTACAGCATCAGGAATAGGAGCAATATCATCAGCATTATGGTCAGCTTTAAAGGCAGGAGATCATGTTGTTGCATCAGATACTTTATACGGATGTACATTTGCATTATTAAACCATGGTTTAACTAGATACGGAGTAGAAGTAGATTTTGTTGATATAACAGATCCAGAAAACGTAAGAAAGGCTATGAAGCCTAACACAAGAGTTGTTTATCTTGAAACACCAGCAAACCCTACATTAAAAATATCAGATGTTAGAAAGATATCTGAAATAGCTCATCAAAATGAAAATTGTTTAGTATTTGTAGATAATACTTTCTGTACTCCATTTATCCAGAGACCTCTTACTTTAGGTGCTGACGTAGTACTTCATTCAGCAACTAAGTATCTAAATGGACATGGAGACGTAGTAGCAGGTTTTGTTGCTGGTAGCAATGAATTTATCACTCAGGTTAAGCTATTCGGAATAAAGGATATGACAGGTTCAGTTCTTAGCCCATTTGATGCTTTCTTAGTAGGAAGAGGTCTAAAGACTCTAGAAATAAGAATGAAGCAGCATTGCGCAAACGCAGAAAAGGTTGCTAATTTCTTAGAAGGACATAAGGCAGTAGATAAGGTATTCTATCCAGGTCTTGACAGCTTTGCACAGAAGGAACTTGCAGCTAGCCAGATGCAGCTTCCAGGAGCTATGATAGCATTCGAATTAAAGGGTGGAGTAGAAGAAGGAAAGAAGCTTCTTAACTCATTACATATGATCAAGCTAGCAGTTAGCTTAGGTGATGCTGAAACATTGATAGAACATCCAGCTTCAATGACACATTCTCCATACACTAAGGAAGAAAGAGAAGCTTCAGGAATATCTGATGGATTAGTAAGAATATCTATCGGTCTTGAAAATGTAGATGATATAATAAGCGACCTAAACGAAGCTTTAAATAAATTAGTATAATTTTGATAATATATTTGCTTTGTGAAAAGTAAAACCATTTAATTAAGATAATATAAAAATTTTAGTAAATGCAATCCATTTTTGGATTGCATTTATTAAAAGTTCAAAAGAGGTACACAATGAAGGAAATAAATAAGGAAAGCAAAGTTGACGAAATAAAAATATCGGGCGATGAAAATGAAGTTAAACCATGTGGAAGGGCTTTAATACCGTTTTTAGTATTTGTAGGTGTATATTTGGGAAGTGGTATAATCCTTCAAGCAAGAGGTGTTGAAATGGCATTTTATCAATTTCCTGCACCACTTGCAGTAGTAATAGGTGTAATGTCTGCATTTGTCTTAATAAAAGGAGATTTTAATGAAAAATTTGATACTTTTATAAGAGGATGCGGAGACTCAAATATAATAATTATGTGTATAATATATTTATTAGCAGGTGCTTTTGCGGCAGTATGTAAGGCTATGGGAGGAATTGACTCTACAGTTAATTTAGGTTTAACATACATACCTAGTGAGTATCTAGCAGCAGGAGTATTTATAATATCAGGATTTATAGCAACAGCAACAGGTACATCAGTTGGAAGTGCAGCTGCTGTAGGTCCGATAGCGATAGCAGTAGCTGAAAAATCAGGAACATCTTTACCTCTTATGATGGGATGTGTTTTAGGCGGAATAATGTTAGGTGATAATTTATCTATAATTTCAGATACAACTATTGCATCAACAAGAACTCAAGGCTGTGAAATGAAGGATAAGTTCAAGCTAAATTTATGGCTTACAATAATACCAGCTGTAGTGACAGTAATCTTATTGATAGTATTTGGAAAGCCAGAAACAACTGTTCAGGCAGGAAATTATGACTTTAATATAGTAAAAGTACTTCCATATCTTCTTGTATTAGTTTCAGCTGTAGCCGGGGTAAACGTTTTTATTGTTTTAATTGCAGGAATAATATTTGCAGGTGGAATAGGAATTTTTTATGGAGATTTAAATCTGCTTGCTTTTTCTAAGGCTATATACAGTGGATTTACTGGAATGACAGACATATTCTTGCTATCATTATTGACAGGTGGTCTTGCAGAAATGGTAAATAAGGCTGGCGGAATATCATATTTACTTGTAAACGTACAAAAGTTTATAAGTGGTAAAAAATCTGCACAACTTGGTATATCAGCTTTAATATCAATAACAGATATAGCAGTAGCAAATAATACAGTTGCAATAATAATAAATGGAGAAGTAGCAAAAAGACTATGTTACAAGTATAAGCTTGATCCAAGAAGAAGTGCTGCTTTATTAAGTACATTCTCCTCTGTATTCCAAGGTTTGATACCATATGGTGCACAAATGTTAATAGTAACAAGTTTTGCATCAGGTAAGGTTTCTCCATTAGATGTTCTTCCATATGCTTGGTTTATATATCTTTTAGCAATATCTGCAATAGTATCAATATTTGTACCATTTTCAGATGGCCTTGTTAGAAAGGAACCATGGGATTTCGAACATCAAACTGTTGCAAGCAAGGTTTTAAAAGCTAATGCAGCAGAATAAAAAGAAAAATAAGAGAAAATTAGTGACAAATTAAGAGTCCATTCATATACATTTAAATAAAGATACTAGATTATAAAAAACCTTCTTATATTAATTAAGTAAGGTTTTTTATTTTTGAAAAATTTAAAATTATAAGTTGAAAAAAGGATATATTTATTATAATATATCAAAAGGTAATATAGATAAAAATATCAAGTAGGTTTTTAATAAGAGGTCTATACTGCGGAATAGAAAAATAATTTTAAATGGCGGAAGAAGAGGTAACGATGAAGGACATAAAATTTGATAGTAAAAATGGGGCTAACCTTTCTAAAACAGGGAAAAAAATTATGCCAAATGGCAAGGCTTTAATACCATTTCTTGTTTTTGTAGGTGTTTATCTTGGGAGTGGGCTAATACTTCAAACAAAGGGTGTTGAAATGGCGTTTTACCAGTTTCCAGCACCGCTTGCAGTAGTAATAGGTATAATGTCTGCATTTTTAATAATAGGTGGAAAGTTTAGTGATAAGTTTGAAACATTTATAAAAGGGTGTGGAGATTCCAATATAATAATTATGTGTATTATATATTTATTGGCTGGTGGATTTGCATCTGTATGTAAATCCATGGGTGGAATAGATTCTACAGTTAATTTAGGGCTTACATATATACCGACACAATATCTAGCGGCAGGAGTGTTTATAATATCAGGATTTATAGCAACAGCAACAGGAACATCAGTTGGAAGTGCAGCTGCTGTGGGGCCAATAGCTATTGCCATAGCACAAAAATCTGGCACATCATTACCCTTGATAATGGGATGTGTTTTAGGAGGTATTATGTTAGGTGACAACTTATCGATAATATCGGATACAACGATAGCGTCAACAAGGACGCAAGGTTGTGATATGAAAGATAAGTTTAAGTTGAATTTATGGTTAACTATTTTGCCAGCCTTAATCACTATTGTTTTGTTAGTAATATTTGCAAAACCAAGTACTGTAGTGAATACAGGAAATTATGATTTTAACATTATAAAAATATTTCCATACATATTTGTTTTAGCAACAGCTATAAGCGGAATGAATGTGTTTATAGTGTTGATAGGGGGTACGATACTTGCGGGTATAATTGGTTTGTATTTTGGAGATTTGAATTTTTTAATGTTGTTTAAATCCATATACAATGGCTTTCTAAGCATGACAGATATTTTCTTATTATCCCTTTTAACGGGGGGATTAGCGGAATTAGTAAATAAAGCGGGTGGAATATCATTTTTGCTTGTAAATATACAAAAATTTATAAAAGGAAAAAAGACTGCACAGTTGGGAATATCCGCGTTGGTTTCTATTACTGATTTAGCAATTGCAAACAACACTGTTTCTATAATTATAAATGGCGAGATTGCCAAAAGCATATGTTATAAGTATAAAATTGATCCGAGAAGAAGTGCAGCCTTGCTGAGTACATTCTCAACAATATTTCAAGGCTTAATACCATATGGTGCTCAAATGTTGATATTGACAAGTTTTGCTAATGGCAAAGTATCACCAATTCAAGTGCTTCCATACGCCTGGTTTATATACCTTCTAGCGATATCTGCAATAATATCAATATTTATACCATTTTCAGATGGCTTGATAAGAAAAAATCCATGGAATTTTGAAAAAGAGATAGATGAAAAAAGTCTTCTAGAAAAATAATATATAAAAAACTTCTTTGCTTTTGCAGGGGAGTTTTTTTATTTATAAACTACATGATAGTAATGAAAAAGATGAATAATAAATATTTTTTTGGATATATATAAACCAGGAATAATAAGAGCTTAAATCATTGAAAAATAGATAATTTTATTAAGGAGAAATGGTAAAAAATTTTACTAAAAAAATAAATAAAAAAACTTTTAAAAAAAACTCAAAAAACCTTGCAAAAACTAGATAACTTTGGTAAAATAATCTAGTACGCTTGAGAAAGCGATAGTTTTGGGTGGATAAATTCAAAAACGATGAGAAATCAGGAAACACCCGGAACGGTGTATCGGAATTTGATTTATCTGGCCAGGTAAATAAGACAGAAGGAGGGACAGACATGGCTAAGAATGAAAAGATAAGAATAAGATTAAAATCATATGATCATAAGTTATTAGATTACTCAGCTACTAAGATAGTTGAAACAGCTAAAAAGGCTGGTTCTCAGGTATCTGGTCCAATACCTCTTCCAACAGAGAAGAAGGTTGTGACTATACTAAGAGCTGTACATAAGTATAAAGACTCTAGAGAACAGTTCGAAATAAGAACTCATAAGAGACTTATAGATATAGCTAATCCAACACCAAAGACAGTTGACTCATTAATGAAGCTTGACTTACCAGCTGGTGTAGATATAGAAATCAAATTATAGTAAACCGCCTAAGATAGAAATATCTTAGAATGATTGCCTGAATGGGTAATCCGCTGTAAGAATAATAGGAGGTAAACAATGAAGGGAATTTTAGGAAAGAAAATAGGTATGACTCAGGTATTCACTGCTGATGGTGCAGTAGTACCAGTAACAGTTGTAGAAGCTGGCCCAGTAGTAATCACTCAGATAAAGACTGAAGAAAATGATGGCTACAAGGCAGTTCAGGTTGGTTTTGGAGATGCTAAGGACAAGGCGCTTAACAAGCCTAAGCTAGGACATCTTGCAAAGTCAGGCGCAAAGAAGAGAAGTCTAAAGGAATTTAGAGTAGATTCTGTAGAAGGATACGAAGTAGGTCAGGAAATAAAGGCTGATGTATTCGCTGAAGGTGACAAGATAGATGTAACTGGTATCTCAAAGGGTAAGGGATTCCAGGGACCAATAAAGAGACATGGACAGAGTAGAGGTCCAGAATCTCACGGTTCAAGATATCACAGAAGACCAGGTTCAATGGGTGCTTGTTCTTATCCAGGTAGAGTATTCAAGAACAAGAAGCTTGCTGGACACATGGGTAGTGTAAAGGTAACAGTAAAGAATCTTGAAGTTGTCAAGGTAGATGCTGACAAGAATCTTTTATTAATAAAGGGCGCTATTCCTGGTGCTAAGGGTTCAACAGTGACTGTTAAGGCAGCACTAGGCTCTAACTAATCACTAAAGGAAAGGAGGAATAATAATGCCAAAGATTAATGTATTAAACGTATCAGGCCAAAATGTTGGTGAAATAGAATTAAACGATTCAATATTTAATATAGATGTTAACGAACACGTGCTTTATGAAGCTGTTAAGTGTCAGTTAGCAAACAGAAGACAGGGTACTCAGTCAGCTAAGACTAGATCAGAAGTCAGAGGTGGTGGTAGAAAGCCATGGAGACAGAAAGGTACTGGTAGAGCTAGACAGGGTTCTATAAGATCTGTACAGTGGGTAGGCGGTGGAGTTGCATTTGCACCAAAGCCAAGAGATTACAGCTACTCATTACCAAAGAAGGTTAGAAGACTTGCAATGAAGTCTGCTTTAACTTCAAAGGTACAGGGTGAAGAAATAATAGTATTAGATGCTTTAAATTTCGACGCTCCAAAGACTAAGGAAATGGTAAATGTTCTAAAGAACGTAAACGCAGCAAAGAAGACTTTAGTAGTAACAGCTGACAATGATGTAAATGTTGTTAAGTCTGTAAGAAACATAGAAGGTGCTAATGTATGCCACGTAAGCACACTTAATGTTTATGACATACTAAATTGTGATTCTTTCATAATAACTACAGACGCAGTTAAGAAAGTGGAGGAGGTGTACGTATAATGACAAATCCACATGATATAATAATAAAGCCAGTCGTTACTGAACAGTCAATGGCTGAAATGGCTAATAAGAAATATACTTTTGTTGTAGCTAAGAGCGCTAACAAGACAGAAGTTAAGAAAGCAATAGAAAAGATATTCGATGTTGAAGTAGCAAGTGTAAACACTTTAAACTACGACGGAAAGACAAAGAGAATGGGAAGAACAGTAGGAAAGACTGCTAGCTTCAAGAAGGCAGTTGTTAAGCTTACTGAAGGAAGCAAGGATATAGAATTCTTCACAGAAATGTAATTCGAATTAAGGAGGAAAAAAAAATGGCTATTAAAAAGTTTAAACCAACTTCTCCTGCCTTAAGACAGATGACAGTTTTAAAGTCTGATGAAATAACATGCAACCAGCCAGAGAAGTCTCTTCTTGTTAACCTAAAGAAGAACGCTGGTAGAAATGTTCACGGTAAGATAACTGTTCGTCATAAAGGTGGCGGAAACAAGAGAAAATATAGATTAATAGATTTCAAGAGAGATAAAGACGGTATACCTGCTAAGGTTGCTACAATAGAATACGATCCAAACAGAACTGCTAATATAGCACTTCTTCACTATGCAGATGGTGAAAAGAGATATATACTAGCTCCAGTTGGACTAAAGGTTGGAGAAACAGTTCTTTCAGGAAAGGATGCAGATATCAAGCCAGGTAACTGCCTAGAATTAGGACATATGCCAGTTGGTACAACAATACACAATGTAGAGTTGAAGGCTGGTAAGGGAGGTCAGTTAGTAAGAACTGCTGGTGCTTCTGCACAGTTAATGTCTAAGGAAAATGGAAAGGCTCTTTTAAGATTACCATCAGGTGAAATGAGATACGTTCCACTAAATGCTAAGGCAACTGTAGGACAGATAGGAAACATAGAACACGGTAACGTAGTAATAGGTAAGGCAGGAAGAAAGAGACACATGGGTATCAGACCTACAGTTAGAGGTTCTGTTATGAACCCTAATGACCATCCACACGGTGGTGGTGAAGGTAGATCTCCAATAGGTATGCCATCACCAGTTACTCCATGGGGTAAACCAGCTCTTGGATATAAGACTAGAAAGAAAAATAAGGCTTCTAACAAGATGATAGTATCTAGAAGAAGCAAGTAATATATTAATAAACTCGGGAAGGAGGAACATTAATGTCAAGATCAACAAAGAAGGGACCTTTTGTCCATGCAGGATTATTAAAGAAGGTTGAAGCTATGAATGCTAGCGGAAATAAGGAAGTTATAAAGACTTGGTCAAGAACTTCTACAATATTCCCACAGTTCGTTGAACATACTATAGCAGTTCATGATGGAAGAAGACATATACCAGTATATATCACAGAAGATATGGTTGGACATAAATTAGGAGAATTCGTACCTACAAGAACTTTTAGAGGTCATAAGGACGATGAGAAATCTTCAAAGAGAAAATAACTAATTGAAGGTGAAAGGAGGAGTTTAAATGGAAGCAAAAGCTACAGCTAAATATGTACATATATCTGCTAGAAAAGCTGGACAGGTATGTGACTTAGTTAGAGGAAAAGACGTTAATGAAGCATTGGCTATACTAAAGTTTACACCAAGATATGCATCAGAAGTTATATCAAAGGTAATAAAGTCAGCTGCTGCAAATGCTGAAAATAACCACGAAATGGACGCAGATAAGTTATATATAGCGCATATAGTTGCAAATCAGGGGCCTACAATGAAGAGATTTATGCCTAGAGCACAGGGTAGAGCTACTGAAATAAGAAAAAGAACATCTCACATCGAGGTAGTTGTAAAAGAGAGAGAAAACTAATAAGAAGGAGGGACACAAATGGGTCAGAAGGTAAATCCACACGGCTTTAGAGTTGGTGTAATCAAAGATTGGGACTCAAGATGGTTCGCTAATGATAGAAAAGAGTTCGGTGAGTTCATAAAAGAAGATCATGATTTAAGAACTTATTTAAAGAAAGAATTATACTCAGCAGGCTTAGCTAAGATCGAAATAGAAAGATCTGCTAATAAGATAAAGATGGACTTACATGTTGCAAAGCCAGGTGTTGTAATAGGTAAGGGAGGAGCTGAAATAGAAGCTCTTAAGGCTAAGTTAGAAAAGATGACTGGTAAGAAGGTTATATTAAATATAATAGAAGTAAGAAATATAGACAGAGATGCTCAGTTAGTAGCTGAAAACATAGCACAGGCAATAGAAAGAAGAATAGCTTTCAGAAGAGCTATGAAGCAGGCTGTTGGTAGAACTATGAAATCAGGAGCAAAGGGTATAAAGGTACTTGCATCTGGTAGATTAGGTGGAGCAGAAATGGCTAGATCTGAAGGATATAGTGAAGGAAATGTTCCACTACAGACTTTAAGATCAGATATAGATTACGGTTTTGCAGAAGCAAACACTACTTACGGTAAGATAGGTATAAAGGTTTGGTTATGCAACGGTGAAGTTCTTCCAGGAAGAAATATCTCTACTGAAAGAGAAGAAAAGAAGGCAGAAAGAAAGAGAGATAACAGAAGAGGAAGAAACAACAACGATAGAAGAGGAAGAAACAATAACAGAGGTCCTAGAAATTCTAAGAGAGAATCTAAGTAGTAGGATTAATTAGTTCGGAAGGAGGAAACAAACTCATGTTAATGCCAAAGAGAGTAAAACGTCGTAGAGTTCACAGAGGTAGATTAACTGGTAAAGCTAATAAGGGTAATAAAGTTACTTATGGAGAATATGGTTTAGTTGCTTTAGAACCAACTTGGATTACATCTAACCAGATAGAAGCTGCCAGAATAGCGATGACAAGATATATAAAAAGAGGTGGTAAGGTTTGGATAAAGATCTTCCCACATAAGCCAATAACTAGAAAGCCTGCAGAAACTCGTATGGGTGCTGGTAAGGGTGCTCCAGAATATTGGGTAGCAATAGTTAAGCCAGGTAGAGTAATGTTCGAACTAGCTGGTGTTCCAGAAGAAAAAGCAAGAGAAGCGATGAGACTTGCTGCACACAAACTACCAATTAAGTGTAAGTTTGTTAAGAAACAAGATTTAGAAAAGGTAGGTGAATAGGATGAAAGCTAAAGAATTAAGAAACCTAACAACTGAAGAATTATTATCAAAATTAGACGAATTCAAGAGTGAATTATTTAGCTTAAGATTCCAATTAGCTACTGGTCAGTTACAGAATACAGCTAGAATAAAGACTGTAAAGAAAGATATAGCAAAGGTTAAGACTGTGCTTACAGAAAGAAAGTTAAACGAAGCTAGAGCTTAATATTGGAAGAAGGAGGCTTTATAAACATGGAAAGAAATAGAAGAAAAGTTAGAGTTGGCCGTGTTGTTAGTGACAAGATGGACAAGACAGTTGTTGTAGCATGTGAAGATTTCGTAAGACATCCACTGTACAACAAGCGTGTAAAGAGAACTAAGAAGTACAAGGCTCATGATGAAATGAACATGTGTAATATAGGTGATAGAGTAAGAATAATGGAAACTAGACCTTTATCTAAGGACAAGAGATTTAGAGTAGTTGAAATAGTAGAAAAGGTAAAATAGTTTTTATCAAGAAGGAGGAATTGCGATGATACAGCAGGAAACACGTTTAAAAGTAGCTGATAACTCAGGTGCTAGAGAACTTTTATGCATACGTGTTCTTGGCGGTACTAGAAGAAAGTACGCCAACATAGGTGACGTGATAGTTGCGACAGTTAAAAGTGCAACACCAGGCGGAGTTGTAAAAAAAGGTAAAGTAGTAAAAGCTGTTGTAGTTAGAAGCAAGCAGGGAATGAGACGTGAAGACGGTAGCTACATTTCATTTGATGAAAATGCTGCGGTTATAATAAAGGACGATAAGACACCAGTAGGTACTCGTATATTTGGACCTGTTGCGAGAGAGTTAAGAGACAACGATTATATGAAGATAGTATCTCTTGCTCCAGAAGTACTATAATTAATGGAGGAGGTGCAATAGATCGATGATGCGCGTAAAGAAAGGCGATACTGTAGTAGTTATAGCAGGTAAGGATAAGGGCAAGAAAGGTTTAGTACTAAACGTTGATGCTAAAAACAATAGAGTTTTAGTTGAAGGTGTAAACATAGTAACTAAGCACAATAAGCAGTCTGCTACTAACCCACAGGGCGGAATAACAACTAAGGAAGCTCCTATACATATATCAAATGTAATGCCATTTGACCCAGAAGTAAATAAGGGTGTAAGAGTTAGATACGAAGTAAAAGACGGAAAAAAGGTAAGAGTATCAGCTAAGAGCGGAAAAGAATTATAAAATAAAAACGGTCGAAAGGAGGTAGTATAATGGCTTCAAGATTACAGGAAAAGTATAATAAGGAAGTAGCTCCAGCGTTAATGGAGAAATTTGGATATAAAAATATTATGGAGATACCTAAGCTTGATAAGATAGTTATAAACATAGGTGCTGGAGATTCTAAGGACAACTCTAAGGCTTTAGAAAAGGCAATAGAAGAATTAGAAATAATCTCAGGACAGAAACCAGTTATAACAAGAGCTAGAAAGTCAGTAGCGAACTTCAAGTTAAGAGAAGGTATGCCAATAGGAACTAAGGTTACTCTAAGAGGGGATAAGATGTTCTATTTCATGGACAAGCTTGTTTCAGTTTCTTTACCAAGAGTTAGAGACTTTAGAGGTGTTAACCCTAATTCATTTGATGGAAGAGGTAACTATGCCCTAGGAATAAAGGAACAGCTTATATTCCCAGAAATCGAATACGATAAGGTTGACAAGGTAAGAGGTATGGACATAATCTTCGTAACAACTGCAAAGACAGACGAAGAAGCTCGTGAACTAATAAAATTATTAGGAATGCCATTTTCTAAGTAGGTAAAGGAGGGATTCACGTGGCTAGAAAAGCAATAAAAGTTAAACAGCAGAGAAAGCAGAAATATAAGACTAGAGAATATTCAAGATGTTCAATATGTGGAAGACCACATTCAGTTTTAAAGGACTTCGGTATATGCCGTATATGTTTTAGAGAACTAGCATATAAGGGACAGTTACCAGGAGTAAGAAAAGCAAGTTGGTAAAATTTATATAGATAGATAAATCGGAAGGAGGATTTAAATTATGACAATGACAGATCCAATCGCAGATATGCTTACAAGAGTAAGAAACGCTAATTCTGTAAAGCATGAAACTGTAGATGTTCCTGCTTCTAATATAAAGAAAGAAATCGCTAGAATACTTCTTGAAGAAGGATTCATAAGAGGTTACGATGTAATAGAAGATGGTAAGCAGGGAATAATAAGAATACAGCTTAAGTACGGACAAGAAGGTGAAAGAGTTATCTCTGGATTAAAGAGAATCTCTAAGCCAGGAATGAGAATATATGCAAATTCAGAAGAAATACCAAAGGTATTAAACGGATTAGGTATAGCAATAGTATCTACTTCAAAGGGTATATTCACTGATAAGCAAGCAAGACAAAATAAAGTTGGTGGAGAAGTAATCTGCTACGTTTGGTAAAATTTCTTATACGCAAGGAGGTGTAATAATGTCAAGAATAGGTTTAAAGCCAATTGAAGTTCCTGCAGGTGTAGACGTTACTATATCAGATAGTAATGTAGTAACTGTAAAAGGTCCAAAGGGAACATTAACAGAAGAATTAAGTAACGAAATGATAATAAAGAAGGAAGAGAACACTATAGTAGTTGAAAGACCTACAGAAAATAAGAAGCATAAGAGTCTTCACGGTCTTACTAGAACACTTATAAACAACATGGTAGTAGGTGTATCTGAAGGTTTCGAAAAGAAGCTAGAAGTTAACGGTGTTGGTTATAGATGTCAGAAGCAGGGCAAGAAGCTAGTTATGAATCTTGGATTCTCTCATCCAGTAGAAATGGAAGATCCAGAAGGTATCACTACTGAAGTTCCTAACCAGTTAGAAATAATAGTAAAGGGTGCTGACAAGCAGGCAGTAGGTAACTATGCAGCTAAGATCAGAGCTTGGAGAAAGCCTGAACCATACAAGGGCAAGGGTATTAAGTATGCTGACGAACGTATTATACGTAAGGAAGGTAAGACTGGTAAGAAGTAAAAATTGACGAAAGGAGTGAATACTTATGTTCAAGAAGATAGATAAGAATGCAAACAGAATTGCAAGACATAAGAGAGTAAGAAGAAAAGTAACAGGAACACCTGAAAGACCAAGACTAAGTGTATTCAGAAGTTCTAAGAATATATACGCTCAGATAATAGATGATGTAAACAGAGTAACACTTGTAGCTGCTTCATCACTTGAAGATGCTATAAAGGGCGATGTATCTTACACAGGAAACAAAGAAGCTGCTAGAAAAGTTGGAGAACTAGTAGCAAAGAAGGCCGCTGAAAAGGGTATAACTGAAGTTGTATTCGATAGAGGTGGATATATATACCATGGTAGAGTATTAGAACTAGCTGAAGGTGCAAGAGAAGCTGGTCTTAAGTTCTAATTAAAGAAGGAGGAAGAATATGCTACATAGAAAACCTATAGATGCATCTCAATTCGATATAGAAGAGAGAGTAATTGAAGTTAGACGTGTTGCTAAGGTTGTTAAGGGTGGTAGAAACTTTAGATTCGCCGCTTTAGTAGTTGTTGGAGACGGCAACGGACACGTAGGTATAGGATCTGGTAAAGCAACAGAAGTTCCAGATGCAATAAAGAAGGCAGTAGAAGACGCTAAGAAGAATTTAATAGAAGTACCAAGAGTTGGAACTACATTACCTCATCAGGTAACTGGTCACTTTGGTGCAGGAAATATATTATTAATGCCTGCTAGAAAGGGTACAGGAGTCCTAGCTGGTGGTCCAGTCAGAGCCGTACTAGAATTAGCAGGAGTTATGGACGTTAGAGCTAAGTCAACTGGTTCAAACAATCCAAGAAATATGGTTAATGCTACAATAGCTGGTCTTAAGGAACTTAAGACTGCAGAGTCTATTGCTAGATTAAGAGGAAAGAAAGTAGAAGATCTACTTGGATAATAGATAGGAGGGTTCAAAATGTCTAAGATACAGATAAAGTTAGTTAGAAGCGTTATAGGAACTAATCCTAATCAGAGAAAGACTATAGAAGCTCTTGGTCTTAAGAAGAGAGAAGCAGTAATCGTTAAGGAAGATAACGCTCAAATAAGAGGAATGATCAATAAGGTAAGTCACCTTGTTGAAGTAACAGAAATAGCAGAATAATAGTTTTATTTTAAGAAGGAGGTGCGACAGAGTATGAAGTTACATGAGTTAAAACCTGCCAAGGGTGCTGTAAAGTCAAAGAGAAGACTAGGTAGAGGTACTGCAACTGGACAGGGTAAGACATCTGGTCGTGGTCAGAAAGGTCAGTGGTCAAGATCTGGCGGAGGAGTTAGAGTAGGATTCGAAGGTGGACAGATGCCACTTGCTAGAAGATTACCTAAGAGAGGTTTCACAAACATATTCAAGAAGGAATATTCAATAGTTAATGTTGAAACACTAAACAGATTTGAAGCTGGAACAGTTGTTGATGCTGAATTATTAAAGAGCAGCAAGGTAATATCTAAGATAGAAAAAGACGGTATAAAGATCTTAGGAAATGGTAACTTAGAAAAGGCTTTAACAGTTAAGGCTGCTAAGTTCACAGGATCTGCAAAAGAAAAAATAGTAAACGCTGGTGGACAAGTAGAAGAAGTTTAATCACTATATTTTAAAAAGGGGTGATTAATATTGATTAAAAAGTTAAAGCAAGCTTTTCATGTTAAAGAAATTAGAAAGAAAATAATATTTACTTTCTTAATGGTAGTAGTATTTAGAATGGGTACTACAATTCCTGTTCCAGGTATAGATACTTCAATCATACAAAAGATGGTTGCGAACAATTCTTTACTTGGTCTGTACAATATGTTTTCAGGAGGAGCATTCAGTAACTTTACGATATTTGCTCTAGGAATTGGGCCATACATTACGGCTTCTATCATCATACAGCTTCTTCAAGCAGGGTTTGAAAGTTTGAAAGAGCTTCAAAAGTCTGGAGAAGAAGGAAAGAAGAAAATAAGCAAGTATACTAGAATGACGGCTCTTGCTCTTGCAATAATTCAGGCATTAGGTATAACACTTGGAATAGTAAGAGGAGCTCTGAAGGTAAACAGCCCATTCTTCCTTATAACTGTAATATTAACCTTAGTTGCAGGAAGTATGATGGTTATGTGGTTAGGTGATAGAATAACTGAAAAAGGAATAGGAAACGGAAGTTCCGTGATTATATTCATAGGTATTATTTCAAGATTGCCTGTTGATGGTATTGCTATTCATCAGAAAGTTGCAGCGGGACAGCTTCACTGGCCAGCAGTAACAGCTGTGGTAGTTGTAATACTTCTTACAATTACAGGGGTAACATTTATCAATGAATCTACAAGAAAAATACCTGTTCAATATGCTAAGCGTGTTGTTGGAAGAAAGATGTATGGTGGAGAAAGCTCACACATACCAATGAAGGTTAACCAATCTGGTGTTATGCCAATCATATTTGCAAGTTCAATACTTGCTCTTCCACAGACAATTGCTTTACTTGGTGGACCTAAGGTTCAACAAGCAGTCAACGCTTTCTTCAACCTTTCAACTAGTAAAGGGTTCTGGACTTATAGATCTATAGAAATAGTTCTTATTATACTATTCTCTTATTTCTATAACACAATATCTTTCAATACTGAAGATATTACAAAGAATATGAAGAACAGTGGTGGATTTATACCAGGAATTAGGCCTGGAAAACCAACGGAAAAATATTTAAACGGAATACTATCTAAGTTAACTATAGTAGGTGCAGCGTTCTTAGGTATTATGGCTTTAATACCAGCGTTGATCACACACTATATGCACATACCGGTGAACTTTGGTGGTACATCACTTCTTATCGTAGTCGGTGTTGCATTAGAGCTTAAGAGACAGTTGGAGTCAAATCTTGTAATGAAGAATTATCAAGGTTTCCTAAAATAAATTTGGAGATGATAAATATGAAAATAATTTTACTTGGACCTCCTGGTGCTGGTAAAGGTACTCAAGCTGCTAATATAGTAGAAGCGTACAAATTACCTCATATATCAACAGGAGATATATTTAGAAAGAATATCAAGGAAGGCACAGAGCTAGGAAAGAAAGCTCAAGAATATATTAACCAGGGTAAATTGGTTCCAGACGAATTGACTTGTGGCCTAGTAGCTTCAAGACTATCTGAACCAGATTGCAAGGATGGTTTTATGTTAGACGGATTCCCTAGAAATATCTTCCAGGCAGAGTATTTAGATAAGTACTTATCTGAAAACAATGTTTCTCTGGATAAGGTAGTAAACATAGAAGTAGACTCTAAGTTGCTAATTGATAGAGCTTGTGGAAGAAGAATATGCAAGACTTGTGGTGCAACATACCACGTTCAATTTAACCCAAGTAAGAAAGAAGGAATCTGTGACGTATGTGATTCAGCTCTTACTCAGAGACCTGATGACAATGAAGAAACAGTTTCTCATAGAATAAAAGTTTATTTATCTGAAACAAAACCACTTGTTGACTATTATACTAAAAAAGGTGTAATAGCTAATATAAACGGTAATCAAGATATTAATAAGGTTTTTGAAGATATTAAAGCTGCATTAGCTTAAGAAAAAACCAATGGCTCTTAGATTAATGAACTGATGTACACCCGTCGCAAAAGGACATGGGAAACATAAGTTGGCCCTGTTTGAAGTCGATAAGGGTTGCTATGGAAGTAACTTTGAAAGCTTTTATAGCAAGGTGAGATGTTTAGAAAGAGCAATTAACGATAGCTTCACTAACCAGTAGAGGAGGCGTGTTATGCTATCAGAAAATTTAAGTGTTGGTCAATTAGTCAAAGCTTCCTGTGGAAGGGATCAAGGAAAATTATTCTTTATTGTGCGGATTGTAGATAAGGATTATGTTATGATTTCGGATGGAAAAAGCAGGAAGCTAGACAAACCAAAGTTGAAGAAAATAAAGCATTTAAATATACACAAATTTGTGGATGTAAAAATAAAAGAATTGTTGCTAAACGGAGATAATATAACAGATTCTTTAATAAGAGCTGAGATAGATAAGTTAAAGTAAGTCTTAACTTGTGAAATGGAGGTTTGGTTAGTTAATGGCCAAAAAAGATGTAATTGAATTAGAAGGTATAGTTTCTGAAACTCTACCAAACGCAATGTTTAAGGTTAAATTAGATAATGGACATGAAGTTTTGTGTCACATATCAGGAAAGCTAAGAATGAACTTCATAAGAATTCTCGAAGGAGATAAGGTGAATATAGAGCTTTCTCCTTATGATCTTACGAGAGGAAGAATTACTTGGCGTAAGAAGTAGACTTTTTTTAGTCTAAGGAGGGATAAATAATGAAGGTTAGACCATCTGTAAAACCAATATGCGAAAAGTGTAAGGTTATAAAGAGAAAAGGAAAAGTAATGGTTATCTGCGAAAATCCAAAGCATAAGCAGAAACAGGGTTAAGCAGAAGTAAGATAGAACTCAAGTAATGTAACGTAGGAGGTGCGAATAATATGGCAAGAATAGCTGGTGTAGACTTACCTAGAGAAAAAAGAGCTGAAATAGGCTTAACATATATATATGGTATAGGTAGAGCTACTTCAAACGAAATATTAGCTAAGGCTGGAATCAGTCCAGATGCTAGAATCAAGGATCTTTCTGATGACGAAGTTAACGAATTAAGAAAGATAATAGATCAGGATTACCTAGTTGAAGGTGACTTAAGAAGAGAAATCGCTCTTAACATAAAGAGATTAAAAGATATAAAATGCTATAGAGGTATAAGACACGGTAAGGGACTACCTCTAAGAGGGCAGAAGACTAAGACTAATGCTAGAACTAGAAAAGGTCCTAGAAAAACTGTATCTCGTAAGAAGAAGTAATAAATACAGTAGTTAAAGGAGGGAAAGAATAATGGCAAAAGGCAAGAAGAAAGTTGTTCAGCGTGTAAGAAGAAGAGAACGTAAGAATATAGAACGTGGACATGCACATATACAGTCTACTTTTAATAATACAATAGTTACATTAACAGATGTACACGGTAATGCATTATCATGGGCATCTTCAGGACAGTTAGGATTCAAGGGATCTAGAAAGGCTACTCCATATGCTTCACAGATGGCAGCTGAAACTGCAGCAAAGGCAGCAATGGAACATGGTCTAAAGACTGTAGAAGTATTCGTAAAGGGACCTGGTTCAGGTAGAGAAGCAGCTATAAGAGCTCTTCAGGCTACAGGACTAGAAGTAACAATGATTAAGGATGTCACTCCAATACCACACAATGGTTGTAGACCACCAAAGAGAAGAAGAGTGTAGTATTTGAGGAGGTATTTCACCCTCAGAGGACCGTATATTTGTATAGGAGGGTTTATCCATGATAGAAATAGAAAAACCAAAAGTTGATATTGTCGAATTAAGCGAAGATTATAGATATGGAAAATTTGTAGTTGAACCACTTGAGAGAGGGTTTGGTATAACAGTAGGTAATGCTATAAGAAGAATACTTCTTTCTTCATTACCAGGAGTTGCAGTATATGCAATTAGAATAGAGGGAGTTCTTCATGAATTCTCTACTGTTCCAGGTGTGAAGGAAGATGTAACTGAAATAATACTTTCTTTAAAGGAATTATCAGCTACAATAGATGACGAAGAACCTAAAGTTTTAAAAATTCAGGCGGAAGGCCCTTGTGAAGTAAAGGGATCTGATATTATATGTCCTCCTGAGGTAGAGATAATCAGTAAGGATTTACATATTGCAACTTTAGATGAAGATTCTAAGTTGAATATGGAAATATATGTTAACAAAGGCAGAGGATATATATCTGCTGAAGAAAACAAGAATGATAGTATGCCAATAGGTGTCCTACCTGTAGATTCTATCTACACTCCAATTGAGAAGGTAAGCTACCATGTTGAAAATACTAGAGTTGGTCAGAGATCAGACTTTGACAAACTTACTCTTGAAGTAATGACAAATGGAAGCATAAATCCACAGGAAGGTATATCTCTAGCTGCTAAGGTTCTTGATGAACACTTGAAGTTATTCATTGATTTAACTGAGCATGTTGGCAATGTTGAAATAATGGTTGAAAAAGAAGAGGACAAGAAAGAAAAAGTTCTTGAAATGACTATAGAAGAGCTAGACTTATCAGTTAGATCTTACAACTGTTTAAAGAGAGCTGGAATAAATACAGTTGAAGAATTAGCAAACAAGTCAGAAGAAGATATGATGAAGGTTAGAAATCTTGGTAAGAAATCTCTAGAAGAAGTAATACAGAAGCTAGAGGAATTAGACCTTGAATTAAGACCTAATGAAGAATAATAGAGATTTTTATACTATATGATCAAGAAATCATGTAAAGGAGGGAAATAGATGGCAACTTACCGTAAATTAGGACGTGAAACTGCTCACAGAAACTTAATGTTAAGAAATCTTGTGACTGCTTTACTAAGAGAAGGAAGAATAGAAACTACAGTTACTAGAGCAAAAGAAACTAGAAGAATGGCTGAAAAGATGATAACTCTTGCAAAGAGAGGAGATCTTCATGCTAGAAGACAGGCTCTTGCTTACGTTTTAGATGAAACAGTAGTAACTGATTTATTTGAAAATATCGCACCAAAGTATGCTGAAAGAAATGGTGGATACACAAGAATAATGAAGATGGGACCAAGAAGAGGCGATTGTGCTGAAATGGCAATAATCGAATTAGTATAATTGGTAACAGTGTGCTGATAGGAAACTATCAGCACTTTTTTTATATATTTGTAAAATAGTTTTGATATCAATTTTACTTATTTTTCTCTTAGGGAAGGTTTATATATAAAATTGCAATTAAAGATAAATATTATATAGCCACAAAAAGTATTTAAAATTACAAGCCCTTATGTGATAAAATGGAAATATGACATAAGGGCTTGTAATTTTAAAAGCAATAAAAATAGATAAGATGAATAATATACTTGGGAGGATATAATGAAAGTTCTTTTAAATTTTAGATTTAGTAATGATAAGATGAAAATGTAAGAAGATTTAGGCTGTGATATATTGTATATACCTGAAAAAGAAATGGAGTATAGAGAAGATTTTTATGACGCAGATGTATGGTTTACATATGATGCTTTTAAATATGTAGAGATGGATAGATTTATAAATTTAAAACTAATTATACTTACAAGCACAGGCCTTGATATGCTTCCTATTGATTATATTAGCAAAAATAATATAATAGTAGCAAATAATAAATCAGGATATAGTATACCAATAGCAGAATCAATAGTTATGTATATTTTACAAGTATTCAAAAATAGTTACCAAGCTTTTAAAAAACAAGAAATGCATATATGGAACATGGATCTTTCGTGGCTAGAATTGGCTGGAAAAAGAATAGGTTTTCTTGGTACAGGAACAATTTCAAGAGCTGCTGCTAAAAGATTAAAATCTTTTGATGTAGAACTTTGGGGTGTAAATACAGATGGAAGAGAGATAGAGGAATTTTCTAAATGCTTTTCTTTAGATGATAGTGAAGAATTTTTTAGAGAATGTGATGTAATTGTAGGTGTAATGCCTAAAACAGATGAAACAAGTCATATAATAGATTCTGTGAGACTAGAAATGATGAAAGAATCTTCTACTCTAATAAATGTGGGACGTGGGAATATGATAGATTTAAAAGCCTTAGAAAAATACATAGATAAATTTAGAGGAGTAGTTCTTGATGTAGTAGAAGAGGAACCCTTAGAAGTTACTAGTTATCTTTGGGAACAAGACAATGTTATACTTACAGCTCATAATAGTTGGGTTTCAGATAATAACAAAGATAGAAGATTTAAAAATTTATATAATAATTTGAAAAGTTATATTGAAACAGGTAAAGCAGAAAGCACAGTAGAAAATATTAAAAAAGGATATTAATTTATCTAATAATAAAGTAGATTTAAATGAATGTAAAGGCTGTAGAAAGGAAAATTATATGAATGTAGAAAAGTATATCGAATTGAAAGATTACGTTCTTGCTAGAAAAACGGCAGATTTATGTTTTAAAGACGCATCTGTTTTGCTTCTTCAAACGGGAGAAATAGTAAAATCAGATGTAGCAGTTCAAGATGGATATATAGTAGGAGTAGGTAAATACAATGGAAAAAAAGAAATAGACTGCAGTGGTTTATTTTTAGCACCTGGTTTTGTGGATTCTCATCTTCATTTTGAATCTACTATGTCAAGACCTAGAGAATTAGTATACTATGCTTCAAAATGTGGTACTACAACATTTATTGCAGATCCTCATGAAGCAGCCAATGTAAGTGGTATCAAAGGAATAGAATATATTTTAAGTGATACAGAGGACTCTTATGGAGATGTATATATAATGATGCCTTCTTGTGTTCCTGCTAAAAAAGGTGAGGATTCAGGGGCAATATTAGACGGAAAAACTATGAAGTCTATTTTAAAAAATGATAGAATTTTAGGTCTTGGAGAAGTAATGGATTGTAGAGCTGTAGTAGATTGTGAAAAATCAATGATGGAAAAACTGTCTATCTTTCAATCTAGACCCAAAGATGGTCATGCTTTAGGAATAAAAGAAAAAGAGCTATCAGCTTATATAATGTCTGGAATTTTGACTGATCATGAATGCAGTAGCTATGAAGATGCAATTTCTAAAGTAAGACAGGGGATGTATATTCATATAAGAGAAGGTTCTGCTGCAAAAAATTTAACAAATATAGTGGAGGGAATAGTTAAAAATAAAATAGACACATCATTATTTACTTTTTGCACAGATGATAAACATATAGAGGACATAATGCAAGAAGGTCATATAAGTAATAATATAAGAAAATCTATTAGTCTGGGAATGGATATTTTGGAAGCTTATAAAATTGCAAGTTACAATCCCTCAGTGTGTTATGGATTAAATGATATTGGAGCAATAGCAGTAGGTAAAAAAGCTAATATAGTACTTTTAAGTGATTTAGAGAGTGTAGATATTAAAGAAGTTTATTATAAGGGTAAAAAAATTGAGGATTACGAAGAGAGAGAAAATGAGTTAGAAGAAGCTTTAAACGATACAGTCAATATTGATTGGTTTACAAAAGATATGTTGAACTTAAAAAGTAAAAAAACAGCAATATCCTTAGTAGATGGAGAACTTTTCACAAAAAAGATACAGAGGGTTGATGGATTAGGAATAGAAAATAAGGCAGTAGTGATAGAAAGACATCATAATAAGATGAAGTATCATACATCTATTTGTTTTAATTTTGGAATAAAAAATGGAGCAATAGCTATGAGTGTATCTCATGATTCACACAACGTAGTAGCTATAGGAGATAATGATGATGATATTATGAAGTCGATAGAAGAATTAAATAGAATACATGGAGGTATAGTCCTTTCTAGTAAAGGGAAAATTTTTGAAAGTCTTTCTTTATCAATTATGGGTTTAATTTCTAATCAAAGAAGTTATGTAATTAAAGAAAAAATAGAAAAAATGAAAAATAAGGCCTACAGCATGGGAGTAAATAAGAATATTGATCCATTTATAACACTGTCATTTATAGCTTTACCTGTAATACCAGAAATAAGAATTACAACAAATGGTCTTTATAGTGTCTTAGAAGATAGTTTTTTAGATTAAAATTGTTATAAGCTAATAATATAAGAAACAAAAAGTTATTAATAATAAAAGTATTTCAGGGATAAAATAAAAATGTTGATGTAAAGTTTTAATAACGTATTTAAAATGGTATTAAAACTCATAGCATCAACATTTATTTTTATAAATTATACAGTAATCCTACCATAGGCATCTGCTGGCTTGAAAAGGGCGATTATAGCTTCGATAAGACTTATAATTGAAGGTATTCCTGTCCAACAGAATAATAAATATATCACACCTAGAAATGTTTTTCCGGCATAAAACTTGTGGATTCCAAAAGAACCAACAAAAAAAGCAAGAAGTACATATACAAGTTTATTTACTTCTTTTCCATAAGCGTTATTGCCGCCTAAATTGTTAAATTCATTAATTACTGATTCTCCTAGAGTGGAAGATTTTTTAGTAATAATGACTTCTTCATTATCTTTAAATATCTCTATACAATCATTAATTTTAGGATTTTGGTAGTTAATAGAACTTATAGGATATTTTTCAATTCCACCATCTGGGAGTCCAACTATAACTTCATCACTTGTTAATTTAATAATCTTATACATATTCTCTCCTATTATTTTTATTATTTATTTTTAATATAAATTTTATACAAAAATGAATTTTATTGTTATATTATAC
>JAHHSS010000089.1 GCA_020025095.1 Peptostreptococcus sp. | reverse complement strand
TCTTAATCATTTATTATAAGCAATTGAGCTATCTATTTAAAATTCAAAAATACACTAAAATATTGCTTTTTATTTTTTCTTTATCCTATTTTTATTTATTAATCCACCTTCCATATTAGATATTTTCCCCTCTATAAACGTTGCTCTTTGTATAGAGTTTAGTCCATATTTTTCTCTTATATCATCCACTGCCTTATAAAGTTTTTCTTCCTTTGAACTTGTCATATCAAAAAAATTCATTTGTTCGACTCTTTTATCCTTAACTTGCGAAGTTGTAACTCCAATATGTCTGACTGGTGTTTTATCCCAATTTTCGGCAAAAAGTCTGCAAGCCTCTCTATATATTGTATTAACTGAATTTGTAGCCATAGAAAGCTTTTTTTGTCTACTAATTCTTTTAAAATTCATATCTACTATTTCAATACTTACTACACCTGCTTTCATATCTTTTTTTCTAAGCCTTGCACAAACAGTTTCGCAAAGTGAAAGTATTAATTGATTTGCATAATTTATATCTGTTATATCATTGGCTGTTGTAGTAGAATTTCCAACAGATTTATTTTTTACCTCTTCCTTAAAAAATTCCATTCCATCAATTCCATTTGAATGCCTATGTATTACTTCCCCGTATTTTTTCAAACGTCTTCTTAAAAAATCAATATCTGCATTAGCAATATCTCCTATTGTTTGAAAACCCAAATTCCTAAGTTTTGATGCCGTTTTTTTACCTACAAAAAATAAATCTTCTACTTCTAAGGGCCAAAGCTTTCTTTCTATTTCATCTTTAAAAAGTGTATGCGTTTTATCTGGTTTACTAAATTCACCTGCCATCTTTGCACACACCATATTATTTCCTACACCTATATTAACTGTAAAACCTAGCTCATTTTTTATCCTTTCTCTAATTAAATCCGCACATTCTTTAGCAGGCCCAAAAAGACGCTCTGTTCCAGTCATATCCATAAATGCTTCATCTATTGAATACTGATACACATTGGGAGAATATTCTTTTAAAAGTTCAATTAGTTTATTAGAATATTCTATATACAAATCAAAATCAGCCGCTACAATATACAATTGAGGACACTTTCTCTTTGAAATTTCTACTGCTTCTCCAGTTTTTACGCCAAACTGCTTAGCAATTTGACTTTTAGCAAGAATAATACCACTTCTTTTACTCGGATCTCCAGATACTGCAGAAGCTATCTCTCTCAAATCTTTTTCGTCACGATTTTCCATATTCCTTCTCGCTGCTTCCCAACTTAAATATGCTGAATTTACATCCACATGAAAATATATTTTTTCAGGCATACTCATCTCCTCCTTTAAATCCAAACATATGTTCTTTATAAAATTATAGTATATTTATAGACTCCATTCAATAGTGTTTTTACACAACAAAAACGACCTATGAAAAATACATAGGTCGTTTTTGTTTGTTTTTAGACTTTGATTCGTTCACGAATAACACTATGTATTATAACATTATTTGTTGAAAATTTAAAGTCTTTTTCTGGATTAAAATAAATTTTATATTATTTTCTACCCGTAGAGCCTACTCCTCCTAATCTTTCTTCAGATTTTGGCTTATCTGAATCAGCAACAAGGTACTTTGAAAATATACCTTGTATCACTCTTTCTCCTGCTTTTATAGTTACTTCTTTATCAGTAAGATTTCTTAGCATAAAACCTATATTCCCGTCATTATCTGGGTTAGAATAATAATCTGAATCTATTATTCCAGTGGTATTGGCAAGAACCAAACCTCTTTTCATGCCGATTGAACTTCTAACATGAGTACATAAAACTTCATCTGCTAGCATATATGCCTTTATATCTGTAAATATTATTTTTGAATGCCCATTTGCTGGTATCACTATATCAACTGGAGTGCATATGTCATATCCAGCTGAACTAGAAGTCCCCCTTTGTGGTATCACAATATCACATTCAGGATATTTTCTATGTTTATCATCTACTATTTCAAATCCTCTATTCAATTTAATATCTCCTTTTATATATTTTCAGTAATTATTATACCATACAAGAGAATTGCATTTTGATTTTTGTTTTATTTATTTCAGATATTTTATTTATTCTGATGTATTATCTTTTTACTTTCTTTCAAAAATCAAATCTATAAGAATATCTCCTTAATACTATTATAATAACTTTTGTCATCTAAAATATTTTTTATGAAGTGAATGTAATCTTCTCCTTATTAAAGGATACATGACAGCTTAATAGTTATAAGGCATTCTCTATATTAAGTATTAAAAATTTTTTATAAGCACTCTCATATTTTTTCTTCTGCTTAAGTTTAATTATTTGCTGTAAAATGCATCTACAATTTGCTTTACTTTTTCCTCACTCACTACTCCATATTTATCTTGAGCAAATCTACCAAAATGGACATCATACTTTTTATCCTTTATCAAAATACTTTTTTTAATGTCTTCTAGCACATCTAAATTTAATCCACTAGCAAGCATTATTTTTTTTTCGCTTAACTCTATCATTTTCTTTATTGTATCTAAATTATCTTTTGCATTTCCATAACCACCTGAAGTAAGTATATGACTTACCTTTTCGCATCTGTTTAATACTTTTATGCTTTCGAATATATCTTTTGATTCGTCAATTGCCCTATGAAAAGTTACGTCTACTTCTATGTTTTCAAGAACATAGTTTAATGCTTCTACATCTATATTATTTTCACTATCTAAAATTCCTATTACAATCCTTTTTATGCCCATTTCTTGAAATATTTCAGCATCTTTTTTCATAAGCTCTAAATCTTGCTTTTTATAACAAAAAGTTTTTGATGTTGGACGAACCATTACGGCAAGCTCTATATTCGTATTTTCAATTATTGATTTTACCATAGCAATGCTTGGAGTTAGCCCACCTTCTGAAAGTTCTGATACTATCTCTAACCTAGATGCGCCTCCTCTTTGAGCATTTATTGCATCTTCTAAGCTCTGTACTATTATTTCAACTTTTTTTCTCTCCATAAAATCCCCCATAAATTATTTTTCTATTTATTTAAAAAAATTATTTTATTTTTTCAAGGTATTTTGATATAAACTTTTCAGACGGTGAGTATAAATTTTTAGGCAATTTATCTAGTTCAAACCACTCCCATTTATCTTCTTTATCGATTTCCATTACTTTTAATCTTCCCTCTACTTTATTGGCAATTACATGAATTGTTACAAAGTGTCTATCTGTTTGTATATCGTCAATCGCACCGAATATTTCCATATCACTTATATCCAAGTTCGTTTCTTCTTTTACCTCTCTAGCTGCACATTCAAATATCGTTTCATTGTATTCTTGTTTTCCACCTGGCAAAGTCCAACTATCTGGCTCATATATTCCACCTGTATCTATTCCATTTGAAACTCTATGACCAAGAAGTATTTTGTTACCATCTTTAATCATTACTCCTATTCCAATTTTTATTGTTTTTTCCATACTTCCTCCCAATATTTAAAGGGAACAAAATTTTTCTGCTCCCTTTTTAACTATTGTCTTAATTATATAATAAGGCAATTTTTTATTCAATTTTTCTGGATACTTAGCTTTTTATTATTGTAAAATTTTTCCTTTAATATAATAAAGTTCTAAAAGATTAAAACTTTATTGCGAAATTTTTATATTTATAGCATTTCTATAAATGCTCCTACTCTAGTTTCTATTTGTCCCTTATCTGATGTGGAATAATCTGTTTCAAGCTTCATATATGGAACACCCATATTTTCTACTTCTCTTTCCATTTTTGTTGCTTCTACATTGAAGGTGTGGCAGGCTTGTAGGACTAGCTCGATTACACCATCAACCTTGTATTCTTCTATCATTCTAAGTGTATTTTCTATTCTTGCATCATTAGGAGTAAATACAGAACAGTTTATTTCCATATATCTATCTGCAATAGCCCTCATTATGTCTTTTGCATTTTCATCTATCATTTGAGTATTTGTTCTTTCTCCTGAACAGTCATCTTTACAGACTATTACTCCTCCATTTTCTTCTATAACTATTCCTAGCTTTTCTATAAGTCCTCCAGATGGACATCCTGTAATTAAAATTCTTTTTTCTTTTTTAGATACTGGTCTTTCGCCTTTTTCAAAATAATTTACCTTAGCTTCTTCTATTATATTTTGGATATTTTCTATTTGTGTGTCTACATCCAATGCAAAAGTTCCCTTCTGCATTGCAATCATTATATCTGTCCCTTTCATTACTGGAGGAATATTTTTTTGAAGTTGATACATCTCTACATATAATTTCCTCAATTCATTTCTTTTCTTAGCAGCCTCTCTTAAATTATCTTCGCTTATTTCTATATTGAATTTTTTCTCAAGGGTTTCTTTTAAGTATAAACATTCTTGATACCAATTATCAAATATATATGGTCTATCTTTTCCTTGAGGTAGATGCATTACGTGAACATCTTTTATTTCTCCTAAAAGCTCATACATTTTTTTCTTTCCATCACAAGTTGTTTCTCCTATTATTATATCGGAAAAATATGTGTATGGACATTTTTCAGTCATTGCAAAACCATATGTAGATTTAATCAATGGACATAAATTTTTAGGAAGTATTCTTTCAGCATCTGGTATAGTTTCATTGCTTGTTCCACAAAGACCTACACTTGCTATCCCCCCTGCATCTAGTATTTCTTGTGGTGTGTAGGTGCAAAGACATCCCGCAATTATCCCACCATTTTTTTTAAACTCCATAGCCCTTATGAAGCCTTGTTTTCTTGTATCTACATAATCTTCAAACTTTTTTGGTAAACTTAAATCTTTCATTTTTTCTCCTTTGCTTATTTATTCTCCTATTTTACTTGCATATATTGCTGCTCCTATAGCTCCTGCAAATCTTGCCTGTGGACTTGAATCTACTGGTGCGTCTAGTACTTTTGAAAGTTCTTCTATAAAATATTTATTTTCACAAAATCCACCTGTAAGGATATACTTATCTGCTGGAATCTGTAATGCAAGTTGGACGACTTTTGTAACAACTGATTTTATCACGCCATTAGCTATATCCTCTCTAGGAGTTCCTTGTCCTATAAGACTAATAACCTCAGATTCTGCAAAAACTGTACACATTGAGCTTATTGTGGTTTCTTTTCCTTTTGAAGCAAGTTCTTCAAGTTCTTCAAGTGTAAGCCCTAGTCTATCTGACATTATCTCTATGAACTTTCCTGTTCCGGCAGAACACTTGTCATTCATAATAAACTTCATCACTCTATTTCTTTTTAGAGATATTATTTTTGTGTCTTGTCCTCCAATATCTATTACTGTGGCATTTCCCCCAAATAAATGATGTGCACCTATTCCATGGCAAGATATTTCTGTCATTACATCATCTGCGTAAGGAACAGATATTCTTCCGTAGCCAGTTGCCACTATATTACTTACTTTTATGTTTACATTTTTTTCTTCTAGTATTTTTTTTATAATTTCAGCTGTTTTTCTTGAATTGTATCCAGTAGGAATCATAAAAGTACTTTCTATAGAATTATCGTTCATTATGCATACTTTAGCACAACTTGAACCTATGTCTATTCCAATATTTTTCATATGCCCCTCCTTTCTTTTTCATATTATTATTTTAACATTATATATAGTTTGATTTTGATAATTGCATATATGATAGATAAAATTCATAGTCTTTATGTTAAATATAGTTTAAATGAATATTTAATATCGCAAATTGTTTTAATTATGATTTGTCTAAGAAATATGAATGTGTTTATTTTTTGTATTTAAGAGTTCGCTATTCTAAGATTGGTCTTTGTTAAAAGTTG
>JAHHSS010000088.1 GCA_020025095.1 Peptostreptococcus sp. | reverse complement strand
GTAAATTTAAAGTGTTAATATATATGGTTTAATAAGTATATTTATACCAAAAATATTTAAAATATATTTATTAAAATGTAATTTTTTAATGGGAGGGACTATGAAGGAGTTTTTTCTTGAAAATGAAAAATTCACCGAAAAGATAGGTCAAAAAATAGGAAAAAGATTATTTCCTGGAGCAATAATATGTCTAAATGGAGATCTTGGAGCTGGAAAAACAACTATAACAAAGAGTATAGCAAAAGCTATGGAAATAGATGATGATATAACGAGTCCGACTTTTAATATAGTGAATGAATATACAGATGGAAAATTATTATTATATCATTTTGATGTTTATAGAATATCATCTAGTGAAGAGATGTATGAAATAGGCTTTGAAGAATACATAAACTCGGATGGAGTATGTATAATAGAGTGGTCTAATCTTATTGAGGATATACTGCCAGAAGAAAGATTGGAATTGCTTCTTACATATGAAGGTGAAGGAAGAAAAATAAGTATGAATCCCATAGGAGATAAGTATAAAAAAATTGTCGAGGAGGTGACTGTATAATGAATATATTGAGCTTTGACACTTCGACTAAGGCTGCAAGTATAGCTCTTTTAAAAGAGGATACACTTGTAGGAGAAATATTTATAAATGATAAAAGAACTCATTCACAGAAGCTTATGCCGATGCTAGAAAGTCTTTTTAAGCTTTCAGATATTACCATGGATGATATAGATATTTTAGCAGTTTGCATAGGTCCGGGTTCATTCACAGGCTTGAGGATAGCTATGGCAACTGTTAAAGCCATGGCACATGCTAAAAATTTAAAAATTGTAGCTATAAATTCACTTGAAAGCTTGGCTTTTAATGTTTCTAATTCGAATAAGAAAATAATTCCAATACTTGATGCGCAGGGAAAGAAATTGTACACGGCTTCATACAAATTTATTGATGGAGAAATAAGTGAAATAAGTCCTATAGAAGTGAAAGAGATTGATGAACTTGTAGAAAAAATAAAAGAATGTGGAGAAGATGTAATTATGCTTGGAGAAGGTCTAGATAAATGCAAAGACCAATTTAATATGGATTTAGTTGAAATAGCTAGTCCAGATAAAAATGTTTCTAAGGCTTCAAGTATAGCATGTCTTGCTAAGATAAAATATGAAAGAAATATAGATATTCACAATTGCTATGATATAGTTCCTATGTATATTAGAAAATCACAAGCTGAAATGCAATATGAAGAAAAGCAGAAAAGACTTAAAGAAGTAGAAGAAAGTAAATAGAGGAAAACTATGAAATGTAGAAGCATGAAAATAGAGGATGTAGAAGCAGTACATAAAGTGGAGTTATCTGCTTTTTCTGACCCATGGTCTTTATCTGCGTTTAAAAGCGAGATGAAAAATAAGCTTGCGAAGTATATAGTTGCAGAAGATGAAGAAGGCAATATAGTAGGATATATAGGTGTATGGTATATAATAGATGAAGCTCATATTAATAATGTAGCCGTTCATAAAGACTATAGAGGTAAGCATATAGGAAGTATGTTAATGGAATATTTAATAGATAGGTGTCGAGAAGATTCTATTAATTCTATAACATTAGAGGTAAGAAAGAGCAATGAAATTGCCCAAAATTTATATAAAAAGTATGGCTTTATACCAGGAGGAATTAGAAAAGAATATTATAGCGATAACAGAGAAGATGCGATAATAATGTGGAAACAGGTAAGGGAGGTGAAATAGATTATGTTTGAAAAAAAGCATTCAATAGATGAATATGAAACTAAAGAGGAGGAAATTATTACTCTTGCAATAGAAAGTAGCTGTGATGAAACTGCTTGTGCAATATTAAAAAATGGTAGAGAAGTTTTGGCTAATATAATTTCTACTCAAATAGAAACTCATAAAAAATTTGGTGGAGTAGTTCCTGAAGTAGCTTCTAGAAAACACATAGAAAATATAGATGTGGTTGTGCAAGAAGCTTTGGAAGAAAGCGGATTAGGATTTGAAGACATTACACATATAGCTGTAACCTACGGGCCAGGGCTTGTAGGAGCACTTCTTGTAGGTCTTTCGTATGCAAAATCGCTCGCCTTTACATTAAACAAAGATTTAGTAGGTGTTAATCATATAGAGGGGCATCTAAGTGCTAATTATATAGAACATAAAGATTTAAAGCCTCCTTTTATAACATTAATAGTATCTGGAGGACATACTCATTTAGTAGAGGTAAAGGATTATGGAGTATATGAAATACTTGGAAAAACAAAAGATGATGCTTCAGGGGAAGCCTTTGATAAGGTTGCGAGGGCTTTAGGACTTGGTTATCCAGGTGGGCCTATAGTAGATAGACTTGCTAAAAAAGGTAATCCAGAAGCAATAGATTTTCCGAGAGCTTGCCTTCATGAAAATGATTATGATTTTAGTTTTAGTGGCATAAAATCTTCGGTTTTAAATTATTTAAACTCTATGAAGATGAAAAATATAGAAATTATAGAAGAGGATGTATGTGCATCATTTCAGGCAGCTGTTGTTGATGTGTTGACTAAAAAAGCTATAAAGGCTTGTAAAGATAAGGGGTATAATACAATTACATTGTCAGGTGGAGTAGCAGCCAATTCCGCTTTAAGAGAGAGAATGAGTAAGCTTTGTGAAGAAGAAGGCCTTGATTTAAAGTATCCACCAATGGTATTGTGCACAGACAATGCAGCTATGATTGCTTCAGCCGGATATTACAGATATATAAATGGAAGGAGAAATGGAATGGATTTGAACGCTATTCCAAATCTAAAAATAAATCAAGGGTAGTGGAGGTGAAAAAGTATGATAATGTTATCCTGTAATAAGGTAACAAAGAGCTTCGGTGTAGATACTATTCTTGAAGATATTTCATTTTCCATAAATGAAGGTGATAAAGTAGGTATTGTAGGCGTAAATGGCACTGGAAAAACGACACTTTTTAAAATAATAACAGGTATTTATGGATATGATAGTGGGGGAATATATACATCAAAAGACTGTAGAATCGGATACCTAGAGCAGAATACAAATTTTCATTCAGATAAAACTATTTATGAAGAAATGATAAGTGTTTTTGATAATTTAAGAGAGGCTGAAACCGAGCTAAGAAATATGGAACAAAAAATTGCAAAATTGTCAAAAGATGAATCGTCCTCATCTGATGAATTAAAAAAATTGATGGATGATTATGGTAAAAAATATGAATCTTTCGAGGCTAATAACGGATATAGTTATAAAAGTGCAGTTATAGGAACTCTTAGGGGACTTGGATTTGTAGATGAGGATATGGATAAAGAGATAAATATTTTATCTGGTGGAGAAAAAACAAGAGTTCTCCTTGGAAAACTACTTTTGAGCAAGCCGTCTTTGTTACTTCTTGACGAGCCAACTAACCATCTTGATTCTGAAGCAGTAGAATGGTTAGAAGGATTTTTAAGAGCATACGAAGGGACTGTTATGATTATATCTCATGATAGATATTTCTTAGATCAATCTGTAAATAGAATATTTGAAATGTCAAATAAAACATTGACTACATATAATGGAAATTATACTGAGTATTTGAAACAGGCTAAAATACAGAAAGAGATAGACATAAGGAGATATGAAAATCAGCAGAGAGATATAAAAAAGCAAGAAGAATCTATAGAAAGATTAAAAGCATATGGTAGAGAAAAGCATATAAAAAGAGCTAGAAGTAAAGAAAAAATGCTAAGTAAGGTAGAAAAGCTTGAAAAACCACAGGAATTTAGGAAAAAAGCTAAATTTAAATTTAAAAGCTCTTCTCAAAGTGGTAATGATGTTTTACGAGTGTCTGATTTAGAAAAAAGCTATGATGACAAAATTTTATTTAGAGGAGTAAATTTTGATATATATCGTGGTGAAAAGGTAGCTCTAATTGGTCCTAATGGTGTAGGAAAGTCTACCCTTTTTAAGATTTTAATAGGAGAAGAAGAACAAAATAAAGGTGAATTCAAAATTGGTCAAAATGTTTATCCTGCATATTTCCATCAGGAACAAAAAAATTTGAATTTGAAAAATACTATAATAGATGAGATATGGGATTCTAATCCGAATCTTACGCAAACAGAGGTAAGAAGTTTACTGGGGGCATTCTTATTTTCAGATGAAGATGTATTTAAGGAGATAAATCTTTTAAGTGGTGGAGAAAGAGCTAGAATAGCTATATTAAAGCTTATATTGTCTAAATCTAATTTACTGCTTTTAGATGAGCCAACTAACCATCTTGATATAGACTCAAAAGAAGTTCTAGAAGAAGCATTATTAGAATATGACGGTACAATTTTTACAATTTCACATGATAGATATTTTCTTAACACAGTAATAGATAAGATTTTGTTACTGTCCGAATATGGGGTTACTGAGTACCTAGGAAATTATGACTACTATGTTGAGAAAAAAAATCAACAAAAAGATATGGAAAAGCTTGTTAGCGAATCCAAAATAGAAGAAAAAACGAAAACACAAATTAAAGAAGAAAAAAGAAAAGAAAAAGAAGAAAAACAGAGGGTAAACAAGGCTAAAAGCGAACTTAAGAAGATAGAAGAAGAAATAGAATTATTAGAAAAACAAATACAGGGATTAGAGTTTATGCTTTGCCAAGAGGAAATATATTCCTCGCCTGAAAAATCAAAAGAAGTCAATCAAGAAAAGGCAGAATACGAAAAAAAATTGGAACATTTATACCAAAAATGGGAAGAAAAAATGGTATAATCTGTTTTAAATTTATCGAAAATAATGTATAATTGTTGTATGGTAGCTTTTGTTGTATAATGACAAATGATAGCTTGTTTAAAAAATGAAAAAATATGAATATAAGCACAAGAAAGAGTAGGAGGAAATTTATGGCAAATAAAAATATTTCTATGGCTGTAATCAGAAGATTGCCGAAGTATTATAGATATTTAGCAGATTTATTAGCTAGAGATATTAATAGAATATCATCAAAGGAACTAAGCGAAATTATAGGATTTACAGCTTCACAAATAAGACAGGATTTGAATAATTTTGGAGGTTTTGGTCAGCAGGGATACGGATATAATGTTGAAGCCCTTCATAAAGAAATAGGCAAAATACTAGGATTAGATAAAAAATATAAGACAATTCTTGTAGGAGCAGGTAATCTTGGGCAGGCTCTTCTTAATTATGCGGGATTCAGAAATGCAGGTTTTGAGATAGATGCAGTATTTGATGCAAATCCTAAAATGATAGGTCTTAAAATTAGAGATTATGAAATACTTGATTCAGATGATATAGAAAAATACGTTCTTGAAAATAATGTTGATATAGCAATATTGTGTATACCTAAGAACGGTGCTCAAGAAGTAGCAGATAAATTAGTGGGTGTGGGAGTAAAAGGAATTTGGAACTTTGCGCCAATAGATCTTGAAGTTCCATCAGATGTTATAGTTGAGAGTGTGAATCTTACAGAAAGTTTATTTACGCTTTCTTATCTGATGAAGGAAAGAGATGACGAAGAATAATTTAGTATAACAGCATAAAAAAGCCAATTTATGGCACGTTTGAAGCAAAATATTTTTTCTTTTTATTTAATATGTTAATGTTTATGATGGACTGTAAAAAAGGATTATTCCACTTAAAAGAAGAAGTGGTATAATCCTTTTTTGTTAATAACAATTCTCAATTGAAGAAGAATGGGTGCGAAAAATATTTTAATTTAAAAATAAAAACATTGAAAAAATAAGCTTCGAATAAAAGACAGAAAAAAATAGAAAAAAAATTAAAAAATCAATTGCAAATATAAGCCTACTCTGTTATAATAAGTTTATCGATAAAATATATGTTTAATAGGAGGTACAAAAAATGGCTTACGTAATAACAGACGCTTGTATTAGTTGTGGAGCATGTGCTGGTGAATGTCCAGTATCATGTATATC
>JAHHSS010000087.1 GCA_020025095.1 Peptostreptococcus sp. | reverse complement strand
ATATTAATAGCTTAGTATTTTATCTAAATGAAAAAAATATTTATAGCAATATAGTATTATGTTGTTTCTAATAAAAAGTATATATTGTTAATGATAATGAGTTACAGTATTACAGAAAAATAGCAAATAGAAAGGGGAATATGATGAGCATTACAATTGCGTTAGCCGGAAACCCAAATTCCGGAAAGTCTACATTATTTAATGCATTGACAGGTTCTAATCAATATGTTGGGAACTGGCCGGGTGTAACAGTAGAGAAAAAAGGAGGCGTTTATAAGAAAGACAAAAGCGTAAATATTATGGACCTTCCAGGTATTTATTCTTTATCTCCATATACTTTAGAAGAAGTAGTAAGTAGAGAGTATCTTATAAATGAAAATCCAGATGTTATAGTAAATGTCGTGGATGCTTCAAATATAGAAAGAAATTTATATCTTACAACTCAGTTATCCGAACTAGGCATACCTATGGTTATAGCTTTAAATATGATGGATATTGTTGAAAAAAATGGAGATATAATAAATGTTGAAGAACTGAGCAGAAAGTTAGGATATCCTGTAATAGAAATATCTGCCCTTAGAAATAAAAATACAGATAAAGTTATAGAAGTGGCCAAAAAAGTAGCTAGAAATAAACATGTTCATATCAATTCATTTACTGAAGGTGTAGAAAAGATAGTTTCTGATATTGAAAGAATAATTGAGAATAAAGTTGAGGAAAGACACAATAGATGGTATTCCATAAAACTTTTAGAAAAAGACGAAAAAGCAGTTAAAAACTTGGATTTAACTTTACTTGATAAGCAAGAAATTGATAGTATTATAGAAAAGGCCGAAAACGAATATGATGATGATGGAGAAGGTATAATAACTGATGCCAGATATTCATATATTTCAGATTTAATCTCCAATACAGTTAAAAAGGGAAGAAGTGGTCTTACAAGAAGTGATAAAATAGATAGAATCGTTACAAATAGAATACTTGCTATACCTATATTTGCAGCAATTATATATTTAGTTTATTTTATTTCTGTCGCAGTTGTCGGTGGAGGTGTAACAGATTGGGTAAATGATGTATTCTTTGGAGAAATAATAGGTGGAAATATTCAAAATTTCCTTGAATCAGCAAAAGTTGCACCTTGGTTAGTTAGTTTAGTTGTTGACGGTATAATTGCAGGTGTTGGTGGAGTTCTTGGTTTTACTCCGATTATAGCAACTTTATATTTCTTCCTTGCAATTTTAGAAGATATTGGATATATGTCTAGAATAGCATTTATTCTTGATAGACTGTTCCGCAGATTTGGACTTTCAGGAAAATCATTTATACCTATTTTAATTGGAACAGGTTGTTCAGTTCCAGGTATAATGGCAACTAGAACTATCGAAAATGAAAACGATAGAAGAATGACTATTATGGTTGCATCTTTTATGCCTTGTGGAGCTAAAACAGAGATTATAGCACTATTCTCTGCAGCTATTTTCGCTGGAGCCAAAGGATGGTGGTTTGCTCCATTATGCTATTTTGCAGGAATATTAGCAGTAATAATTTCAGGAACTATGTTGAAGAAAACATCTATGTTTGCAGGAGAACCAGCTCCATTTGTAATGGAACTACCTGAATATCATATGCCTACTATTTCAAATGTACTTAGAACTACTTGGGATAGATTAAAGGCATTTATTATAAAAGCAGGAACAGTAATTCTGATTGCAACAGTAGTAATATGGTTCCTTCAAAATATTTCTACTAGTTTTGAATTTGTAGAATTTTCAGGAGAAAGTCATTCTATATTAGAAGCTATAGGTAAGACAATAGCTCCAATATTTGGACCACTTGGATTTGGACAATGGGCAGCTACAGTTGCTACAATATGTGGTCTAGTTGCCAAAGAAGTAGTAGTTTCTACATTTGGTGTAGTCGCAGGTTTAGGTGCTGTAGATGGTTCAGATCCATCGATGATTCAATATGCATCTACAATATTTACATCTGTGTCAGCTTTAAGTTTTATGCTTTTCAATCAGCTTTGTATACCATGCTTTGCAGCAGTAGGAGCTTTAAGAGAAGAAATGAAGAGTGCTAAATGGACTTGGTTTGCTATAGCATATCAATTGTTATTTGCCTATGCAATATCATTTATGGTATATCAATTTGGTAAAGTTCTTGTATTAAAGCAAGCAGCTACAGTTGGTACAGGTATAGCAGGTGCAGTTCTTGTATTTATGTTATACATGATGTTTAGAAGACCTAAAAAAACTGATAGCATAGAAGTAAAGAGAGCAGTATCAGAGGAATAAAAATAAAAGATGGTTATTCAACTCGAAAGGGGATGAAAAAATGAATGGACCAACAATAGCCGTTCTTACAGTGATAATAATAGCAGTAGCTTTAGCTACTATTAGAGTTAAGAAAAAGGGTGGATGCAGTGGCTGTGCATCAAAAAGCTGTGGTTCTTCTTGTGGAACTTGCGGTGAAAAGTCAGAACATTAGTTAACAATAGTCCGATGTGTTTAAAAGCACATCGGATTTTTTTATATAAAAGTCTAGCTATAATAGTAGTTTAAAAACTAATAATATAGCAAATATTAAGTCGTATTTTTAGTAAATAACAATAAGTATAAAAGTCGATAAAAGGGATAAAGTTTGTATTTTCTATTGACATTAACTCTTAAAGGTGATAATCTCATTAAGAAAGATAATATAAAATTTCGCTTTTTTATACTTTAATTGGGTCCTGTGAGGCCAAAAAGGAGGAAAAATATGTTAAAAGGAAGACACTTAGTAAAACCAGATGATTTTACTGTGGAAGAAATCAATTCTGTATTAGATTTAGGAATGCAGATTAAAGCAAATCCAGAAAAATATATCAATGTGTGCGAAGGAAAATTACTTGCTACGCTATTTTATGAGCCATCTACAAGGACTAGACTTAGTTTTGAGTCAGCTATGAATAGATTGGGTGGTAGAATTGTGGGCTTTTCAGATCCTTCAGCATCATCAACATCAAAAGGAGAATCTTTAGAAGATACTATCACTATAGTATCTCAATACGTAGATATAATCGCAATGAGACACCCTATATCAGGTGCAGCAAATACTGCAGCAGCTGTAAGTTTAAGACCATTTATAAATGCAGGAGATGGAAAGAATGAGCATCCTACACAAACATTAACTGATTTATTAACTATTAAAGCCAATCGTGGTTCTTTAGATAATTTAAAAATAGGTATGTGTGGGGATTTAAAGTATGGTAGAACTGTACATTCTTTGGCAAAGGCTATGTCTAGATATAATAATATAGAATTTGTTTTTATATCTCCAGACGAATTAAAAATGCCAGAAGAGGTAAAATTGAAAATAAAAGGTACGAAATATTCAGAAATAAATAGTCTTGAAGATGCTATTCCAGATTTGGATGTTTTATACATGACAAGGATTCAAAGAGAAAGATTTGAAGATATAGAAGAATACGAAAGATTAAAAAATAGCTATGTACTAGATATGGAAAAAATGAGTCATGCTAAAAAAGATATGATGGTTCTTCATCCTTTACCTAGAGTAAATGAAATTGATATAGAAGTAGATAAAGATCCAAGGGCAAAATACTTTGAACAGGCTCAATATGGAATGTATGTTAGAATGGCTCTAATAATGAAATTACTAGGATTATAAGGCGGGTGTGAAATGAAGTATACAATAATTGAAAATAGATATGTAGGAGAAGGAATGTTCTATATGAAAATCGCTGGTGAGTTTAAAGCGAATATGGGGCAATTCTTTATGCTAAGAGCTTGGGATAAATATCCTCTCTTATCAAGACCTATTAGTATATACAATATAGATGAAGAAGGAATAAGTTTTTTATATAAAGTTGTAGGAGAAGGAACAAAAATTCTTTCAAACTTAGAAGAGGGTGAAAGAATTACACTTCAAGGACCATATGGAAACGGGTTTGAAAAGGTTGAAGGAAAAGTGGCTTTAGTAGGTGGTGGAGTAGGGATAGCACCGCTGTATATGGTGGCTCAGAATATAGAACATTGTGACTGCTACCTTGGATTTAATAAAGAATCTATAATGACCGAAGATTTTGAGCAAGTTTGTGATAATGTATTTACAACAGTTGGAGAAACTTTTATTACAGATATTATAAATGTAGAAAAGTATGATTATATATTAGCATGTGGACCAACTCCTATGATGAAAAAGCTTATTTCTATGACTGAAAATACAAATACTAGAATACAAGTATCTCTTGAAAACAGAATGGCATGTGGAGTTGGAGCATGTTTGGTATGTACATGTAAAACAAATTCTGGAAACAAGAAAACGTGTAAAGATGGACCAGTATTCTGGGGAGAGGATGTGATTTTATAATGGCGAATTTAAAAGTAAATCTATGTGGAAAAGAACTTAAAAATCCTATTATAATGGCATCTGGGACATTTGGATTTGGAAAAGAGTATAATGCTATATATGATGTTAATATTCTTGGAGGTATCAGCTCAAAAGGATTAACGCTTAATGAAAAGCAAGGAAATGAGGGTTTGAGAGTTTGTGAAACTGCAGCTGGAATGATGAATAGTGTAGGTCTTGAAAATCCTGGGCTAATAGGATTTTTAGAAAATGAGTTGCCGGAATTTTCGAAGCTTGATTTATGCAGAATTGTAAATCTAGGAGGAAGCTGTGAAGAAGACTATTTAGAAGGTGCGAGAATGTTAGAAGATAAAGATTTTGACATGATCGAGCTAAATATTTCTTGTCCTAATGTTAAATCAGGAGGAATGGCTTTCGGTATAAAAACTGAGGTTGCAAGAGAGATTGTAAGAGCAGTAAGAGCAGTAACTTCAAAGACTTTAATAGTAAAACTTTCTCCAAATGCAGAGGATATAGTAGAGATGGCAAAAGTATGTGAAGAAGAAGGCGCAGATGGTGTTTCTCTTGTTAATACTTTTAAGGCCATGGCAATAGATATAAAAAAAAGAAAACCAGTATTTGATAATATTACAGCGGGTTTATCAGGTCCAGCAATAAAGCCAATTGCACTTAGAATGGTATACGAAGTGTCTAAAGCGGTAAATATACCAGTTATAGGTATAGGTGGAATCATGAGTGCAGAAGATGTAATAGAGTTTATAATGGCGGGTGCAACTTGCGTTCAAATAGGGACAGCTAATTTTGTAAATCCTAGAATTGGAGAGAAAATTATCAAAGATTTAGAAAAATATATGGATGAAAATGAAATAAAGAACCTAGATGAAATAAGAGGCATAATATAGTATTTTTATAAAAGATGGAGGTATGAATATGAGTGAAGTTAATGTAATAGAAATATTAAAAGATTGTGATGCATTATTAGAAGGGCATTTTTTACTTTCTTCAGGGAAGCATTCAAATAGATACGTTCAATGTGCAAAAATGCTAAGATTTCCAGATAAAGCAGAAAAAGTTTTATCTGTGGTAGTTGAAAAGATAAAAGATTTAGATATCGATTTAGTAGTAGGGCCAGCTATGGGAGGAGTCGTTGTTTCATATGAATTAGGAAGACAGCTAGGAAAAGAAGCTATATTTACAGAAAGAAAAGATAATATAATGCAATTAAGAAGAGGCTTTGAAATAAAGCCAGGTGCAAAAATAATAATATCAGAAGATGTTGTAACAACTGGTAAATCTACAATTGAAACAAAGAAGGTTTTAGAGGAATTAGGTGGAGAAGTAATAGGAGTTGCGTGTATAGCGAATAGAACGAAAGAAGATATAGGTATACCAGTATATAGTGCGATTGATCTTGATATACAGGTTTTTGACAAAGAGGATTGTCCTCTATGTAAGAGTGGAAATATAGAGTTAGTTAAGCCGGGTAGTAGAGAATTTAAGTAAAAATAATAAAAAACATATTGAAATTATAGAAATAGTCTAAACCTATCAGAGTTTAGGCTATTTTTTATTTTTTGTAAAAGTATCAAGCTAGAAATTTTCACAATTTCTAAGTATAAAATTTCAATATATCAAGTAAAAAAATGAGAGGAATATATTTTGTTAAACAAAGTATATTCTTCTTATTATATAAAAATATAAAAAATAAAAATTAAAAAAACGTTTTACTGAAGTTGTAAATAAAAAAT
>JAHHSS010000086.1 GCA_020025095.1 Peptostreptococcus sp. | reverse complement strand
GCTGTCGCATAAAATTATACGATTTTATTCATCAACGTCAGTTGACAAAGAACCGAATAATTTTAAGAGAACGATTTGAAATAAAATAGGTAGCATAGAAAGTTATTTGTGCTACCTATTAATTTAGATTAAATTATATGATATTTTTTTGTCAACACTATTTTGACAAAGAACATTTAAAAATTATATTTTGACTAAGCTTTTTCATTCAAACTAGTTAGGATATCACAAAAATAAATCAATAAAATTATCTATTTTCTTAATACAATACTTTCGAAAGAAAAATAATCTGGACGATGTCTAGATTCCGTATATTCAAACATTATTCCATCATCATTATATGTATTATTTCGCACTAAAGCAATGCAATTATAAGACGGACAATTTTTCATAATGTAATGATTGTCCAATTCGTCAGCTAATTCTACAGTAAAATATTTGATAGAGTTTGTAATAGTAATTCCAAGAGTATTTTCAAGATACTCATATATGGAATCTTCTGCAATTTCTTTAGTCAGATTTTTTACGACTTTCTTTAAAAAATAATTATTATTAATAATCATAGGTACATCATCAAAAAAATGAACACGTTGGATAAAAAATACTTCCTCTCCCACGGCAAATCCAGTATTTTTGCTAAGCGTTTCGTCGATTACGCAGTCTTCAAATTTAAGGACAAGGTTATGGAATTTAGCATTGTTTCTTTTTGCTGCTTCTTTAAAACTTTCAATATTCCCTAAAGAAAAAATTGCATAATTTTTTTCTGTAAATATTACACGAACACCTTTGCCGTGAATAGCTTGTAAATATCCATCGTTTACCAACATATCGATTGCTCTACGCACCGTATTTCTTGAACAAGAAAATTCCTTCACTAGTGTATGTTCTGAAGGTATAAAACTCTGATATGTATAGATTTTATCTTCAATTCGCTTTTTTAAAATGCGATAAATGCTATCAAATTTTTTTTTCATACAACTAACCTCCTTGTATAATTATACAGCAGACTAAAGAAGGATGTCAATTTTTGTTGACTTGTTTAAACAAGTGTGATATAAAATAATTAGAAAGTATTTTAATGTAAAGAAAGGGTGTGTAATATGTCAAAATTTAAGGAAGATGCAAAAAATCTTTTAACTCTTGTTGGGGGCAAGGAAAATGTTTATGCTGTTAGTCATTGTATGACACGTATGCGATTTGTTTTAAACGATCCCCAAAAAGCAGATGTAAAAAGGATTGAATTATTGTCAAGTGTGAAGGGAAGTTTTGTTCAGGCCGGTCAGTTTCAGGTTATTATCGGCAATGAGGTCAAAGAATTTTATCATGATTTCATTGAAGTTTCGGGAATTGAGGGGACATCTAAGGCTGAAGTTAAAAGTGCTGCTAAGAAAAATCAAAATCCAATACAAAATGCGATTGCAATATTAGCAGAGATTTTTTCGCCACTTATTCCAGCAATTATTGCAGGTGGTTTGATACTAGGTTTTAGAAATTGTATTGATAGTTTGTATTTATTTAATGGTGGCACAAAAACTCTAGTAGAAATAAGCCAATTTTGGGCAGGTGTTGACAACTTTTTATGGCTAATAGGGGAAGCCGTTTTCCATATGCTTCCTGTTGGAATTTGTTGGTCTATTACCAAGCGTATGAAAGGAACAGAAATATTGGGGATTATTGTTGGATTAACATTGGTTTCTGGACAGCTACTAAACGCATATGCAGTGGCAGGGACTGCAAGTAATGCTATTCCAATTTGGGATTTTGTTTTTTTCTCAATTCAAAAAATTGGATACCAAGGTCAAGCTTTACCGGCAATACTTGCTGGACTAACTCTTGTTTATACAGAACGTTTTTTTAGAAAAATTAGCCCGCAAACAATTGCGATGATTACAGTTCCATTTTTTTCAATTGTGATATCTGTTATTGCAGCACACGCAGTTTTAGGGCCTGCTGGCTGGTATTTAGGTAGTTTGATATCAAATGTTGTATATGCAGGTATAACTGGTTCATTTAAGTTAGTATTTGGAGCAATATTTGGCTTTGTCTATGCACCATTGGTTATAACAGGTTTGCATCATATGTCAAATGCAATTGACCTACAATTAATTGGGGATTTTGGTGGCACAAAACTTTGGCCAATGATAGCCCTTTCAAATATTGCACAGGGTTCAGCGGTATTATCTATGATTTTATTACAGCGTCGTAATACGAAAGCACAAGAAGTAAATATTCCATCATGCATATCTTGTTACTTAGGAGTTACAGAACCAGCTATGTTTGGAGTAAACTTAAAATATGTATTTCCATTTTTAGCAGCAATGATAGGTTCTTCTATAGCATCAGTGGTATGTGTAGCTTCAAATGTAACTGCAAATTCGATTGGGGTTGGAGGGATTCCTGGAATATTATCTATACAAACACAGTATATGCCAATGTTTGCAGTATGTATGTTAATTGCAATTGTAGTTCCATTTACTCTTACAATAGTATTTTCAAAAGGACGATTAACTATGGAAAATATTAGTGGAGAAAGCGATACACCAAAAAATTATATGGATGAAGTATCTTTATCTGATGACCATAGATTAACTGCATTTGTAAAAGGTGAAGTTATAGCAATTGAAGACGTAGGTGATGAAGTCTTTTCTCAAAAAATGGCTGGAGATGGTTTCGCAATCCGTCCAGTAGAAAATGTAATTTATGCACCAGCGGATCTTGTAGTAACAACTTTAATAGAAAGTAGTAAACATGCAATAGGAGTACAATTAAAATCTGGTGCTGAAATATTGATACATATTGGATTAGATACAGTGAAAATGAAGGGAGAAGGATTTGAATATTTAGTGAATGCAAACGATATTGTCAGACGAGGAACACCTTTAATTTCTTTCGATAGAGATAAAATTAAAGGTGCAGGATATGATGATGTGTGTATATGCGTTATTACTAATCCTGGGAAATCAAAAGATTATGTATTCGAAAGAAAAAAAAATGTAGAAGTTGGAGATATTGTAGCAAAATATCAGGTGACGGAGGAATAGTATGTTAAATATATTCGATAAAGTGGTATATCAAATTTATCCAAAATCTTTCCAAGATTCAAATGGAGATGGTATAGGGGATATTAATGGAATTATTCAAAGACTTCCTTATATAAAAGCATTAGGTGTAGATTATATTTGGCTTACTCCAATATATCCATCGCCACAGCTGGATAATGGATATGATGTATCAAATTACAAAGATATTGATCCCATGTATGGTACGATGAAAGACTTTGAAAATCTTATTGCAATGTCAAATCAGATGGGAATAGGAATTATGATGGATATGGTTTTTAACCATACATCAACTCAACATGAGTGGTTTCAAAAAGCTATAGCAAATGATAAAAAATACCAAGATTACTATATATTTAAAGAATCTATCACATCACCAAACAATTGGATTTCCAAATTTGGAAATTCAGCATGGGAATATGAACCTAGAATAAAGAAATGGTATTTGCATTTATTTGACACTAGCCAGGCAGATTTGAATTGGGATAATCCACAAGTTCGAAAAGAATTAGAAGAAATAGTTCTTTTTTGGAAGAAAAAGGGTGTTTCAGGATTTCGATTTGATGTAATAAATCTTATCTCAAAACCTAAAGAATTTATAGATGATGACATTGGAGATGGAAGAAGATTTTATACAGATGGAATAAATGTTCATAAATATCTTAAGGAATTAGTTAAAAATACGGGAATAGAGGATATGATAACTGTAGGAGAAATGTCATCTACAAGTATAGAGCATTGTATCCGTTATTCAAATCCAAAAGAAAAGGAATTATCAATGACATTTAATTTTCATCATTTGAAGATAGATTATAAAGAAAATAAAAAATTTCATATACAAGAAGCCGATTATAAAAAATTAAAAAAAATACTAATAGAATGGAGTTTGGAGATGCAAAAAGGGAATGGAAGAAATGCACTATTTTGGTGTAATCATGACCAGCCTAGAATAGTATCTCGCCTTGGAGAAGATAAACGATATCATATAGAAAGTGCAACAATGCTTGCTACTATGATTCATATGTTAAAAGGAACGCCTTATATTTACCAGGGGGAAGAAATTGGAATGCGAAATGCGTATTTTGATAAAATAGAGTATTATCGTGATGTAGAAAGTATAAATTACTATAAAATTTTACTAGAAGAAAAAAAGAATCCACAAGAGATTATAGAAATACTTCAGAAACATTCAAGAGATAATGGAAGGACACCTATGCAGTGGGATAGAAATGAAAAGAATTATGGTTTTACTAGATCTACGCCGTGGATTTCAGTAGGGAAGCAAGCTGATGATATAGATGTTGAATCACAAATTCATGATCCAAAATCTATATTAAGTTATTACCGCAAACTTATTGATATAAGAAAAAAAGAAACATTAATTTCTTTAGGAGAAATTAACTTCCCAGATATAAAAGACGATAAAATATTTGTTATTGAAAGGAAGTTCAAGGAAAAATCTGCATTAATTTTATTAAATTTAGGTGAAGATGAAAAATCATACACTATTCCATATGATAAGTATGAAATAGTTATTCATAATTATGATAAGTTAATAAAAGAAGATAGTCATATTTTATTAAGAGCATATGAAGCAATTGTTTTAAAAAGAAAATATAATTAGTTTTATGAATTTTAAGTATCCATTTTAAAAGTTATTAATAAATTTTGTATATAACATAAAAAAATAATCCCCTTTGAAGTTAATACTATTCTAGTTTAATAACATGAATAAGTATAATATCAGGGGGATTTTTTCTTAATCATTATTATTTCAATTATAAAATCTATTATATTTTTTTGCCTAATATCAAACATCAAAATAAAAAATAATAATAATTGATAGGATTAATCTATATAGTGTATAATAAAATTTCATTCTTTTAAAAGCTCCAATAATTTTAACAAATGGAAGAAACATTACTCAAAATGTGTATAATATAGTTAACAATAAGCAAGTTATAATTATTGGTGGATTATCGAGTATGTCTAATGGTATAGAAAAATAGCTTTATAACTATTCCAATAATAGTGGATCAACTTCCTATAATGAAAATAATCAACCTAGCAATAATGAAAATAATCAATCTAATAATGATGGAAAAAATAATATTAGCGATGAACAATACAATGGAAATGAAGTTGTTACACCGAGTAATGGGTCAGTACATCTTGATGAATTAAAGCCTTCATATTCATACTGTGCCCAAAAAATAGATAAATTAACATCTACAGGTGACTATTCATTTACTAGAGGTATTAAACTTTGGGGTGGCAATCCTAGTATTGCATATAATTTAAATAAACAATATAAAAGTTTAACAGGATATTTAGCACCAAGTAATGGAGAAAAAGGATATCTTTGTATATATGGTGATGGTAATTTAAGGGCTGTTGTACCTTATAGTTCAGTAGAAAATAAGCTACCTATATCTGTGTCTGTAGAAAATATTAATAATTTACAATTTAGAATATACCGAGATGGTACATATGATCCTGTTTTTATAGCTGATACTACGATAAACCAAGCACCGACAAATCCAAGTAATAATGCTATTTTATTTGATGTTAAAAAGGGAGTTTATTTAAATAGAGATATTGAAGCTACGAATGAATACTCAGATTTTGAAAGTCCTTATAATAATCCTTTTGTTGAGGTTAATAATAACTATTATAATTTATTCTTAGCAAGTTCTGGTTGGGAGCGTTCGGAGAGAATACTATTCAAAATAAATGGATATAGAAATTTAAGTGGTATACTTGCTGTAAGAAACGGTTTCAGTATTTCTGGTAAATTTTCTGTCATTGGTATAGATAGCAATGGGTTAGAAAAAGTTATTTATGAGGCTAATATTAGTCCGAAAAATTCACCTCAAAATATAAATGTTAATATTTCTGGATATGATAAGATTAAAGTTATTTTCCCTAAAAAAAGAGGTATAGTTTTAGCGAATCCAAAAGTAGAATAAAATATCACTTTATGATATAGTTTTCAAAAGCTCAATAAAAACTAATATCCATCTTGGTGAGAGTATACAAAAAAGTCTGTAAAATTGTAAGTCCTTCTATGGTAAAATAAA
>JAHHSS010000085.1 GCA_020025095.1 Peptostreptococcus sp. | reverse complement strand
GTGTTTATAGTTATAAGCAAATTAAAAGGGTAATGATATTGAATAAATAAATTGAAATTAGGAGAGTGGTTTTTTTTGGATTCTGGAAGTTTGTGGATTCAGATAGTTGTTTTGATAGCCTTGTTGTTAATATCAGGTTTTTTTTCAGCCTCTGAAACAGCATTGATGTCAGTAAGTAAGGTGAGAATGAGACACCTTAAGGAAGAGGGAGTAAGAGGAGCCGGTGTAGTTGAAAAACTTTTATCTGAGCCTAAGAGTCTTTTAAGTACAATATTGGTAGGAAATAACATAGTTAATATAGCCGCAACATCTATATCTACATCACTAATGTTGGGCTTATTTGGAAGCCAGGGAATAGCATGGGCAACAGCAATAATGACGATTATGATACTAATATTTGGTGAAGTTACTCCTAAAACTTTAGCATCTAACAATAAAGAAGGAGTGTCGCTTGCTGTAGGAAAAGTATTAAGGGTGATGATTATAATATTTTCACCACTTGTATTTGTAATAAATATAATGACGACTATTATATTCAAGATTTTTGGAATAAAAGATGATGATCCAAAATCTCTTATCACTGAAGAGGAACTAAAAGTACTGGTAAATGTAAGTCATCAAGAAGGTGTTCTTGAACAGGAAGAAAAAACGATTATAAACAATGTCTTTGAATTTGGTGATATGAAAGCTGAAAATGCCATGGTTCAGAGAATAGATATGGTAACTATAAATGCAAATGCTACATATGATGAGGTTTTTGCTTTGTTTAAAGAAGAAAAAATGAGTAGATTTCCAGTTTATAGTGATAATATAGATGATATTGTGGGGATACTTAATATTAAAGATATTATATTTTTGACTGATGAAGAAGAGGAAAACTTTAAAGTTGAAAACTATATGAGAGAAGCATTCTTCACATATGAATTTAAGAAAATTGCTCAACTTCTTGAGGAAATGAAAATAGCAAAAACTCAGATAGCGATAGTTCTTGATGAATATGGAGGAACATCAGGCTTGCTGACTATAGAAGATCTTGTAGAAGTTTTGGTTGGAGATATTGAAGATGAGTACGATGAACCAGATGATGAAATTTTAGTTGTGTCAGAAAATGAATATCTAATAGATGGAAGTACTAAGCTTAACGATGTTAACGAGTATTTAGAGGATGAAATAGAGTCTGAGGATTTTGATTCTATTGGAGGATATATTATGGGTTATATCGATAGACTTCCTGATGAAGGTGAGGAAATACAACTTTCTGATGCCATTAAGGTTAAGATTATATCTCTTGATAAAAACAGAATAGGAAGAATAAGAATGTCTGTAAAGAAAATCGAAAAAGGTGATGATGAGATTTCTTTTAGAGAGTATATTGAAAAAGAGAATAATAAAGACAATGATTAAAAAAGTTTTTTTAAATAGTATTGATAAAAAAATATTACATGAAAAAACTTAATCTAGATGGATGGGAGCATAGATGATTTTCTATGCTCCCTATTTTTAACAATATTTTTGTCCATAAAATATAATAAAATATTATCTAATATAAATTTTTAAAAAGAAAATGGCTAAAATTCAAGAGTTAATTCTTTTGAATCTAGCCATTTTGCATATCTAAGATTTTTTATTATTTATTAGCCATAGCAATTGATTTTTCAACACAAGCTACTTGTCCCTGTATTACTGCATTTCTTAATCCGCAAGCCTCTAAATTTTCTACGGCCACTATTGTTGTTCCACCTGGTGAGCAAACCATATCCTTTAATTCACCTGGATGTTTTCCTGTTTCAAGCACCATTTTAGCTGCACCATACACTGACTGAGCTGCAAATTTATAAGCCTGAGCTCTAGGCATTCCTGTAAGCACAGCTGCATCAGCCATTGCTTCTATAAACATAAACACATATGCAGGAGAAGAACCACTTACACCTACAACTGCATCCATTAATGATTCAGGAACTATTTCTGCTTTACCAAAAGAATTGAATATACTTAAAACATCATTTAATTCTTCTTCAGTAACATTTTTGTTAGGAGATAAAGCTGACATACCTTCGCCTACTAAAGCTGGAGTATTAGGCATTACTCTTATTATTTTTTTATCAGAACCAAGATTTTCTTCCATAAACTCGACAGAAGTAGCTGCTGCTATAGATATTACTATCTTCTTTTCATCAATGGAATCTCTGACTCCCGCAAATACTTTTCCTATAATGTTGGGTTTAACTGCAAATAAAACCGCGTCAGCAAATTTTACAGCTTCACAAGAATCTGTAGTAGTCTTTGTACCATATTCTTCTTTGACACGAGCAAGACTAGGCTCATAAGGATCTGAAACTATTATGTTTTCAGCTTTTAATAAACCTGAATTTATTACTCCTCCTATGATGGCTCTACCCATGTTACCTGCACCAATTACTGCTAAACTCTTCATAATGTCCCCCTTGTTTATTTAGTATAGTAAAATCAATATAATACTTAAATCTTAACTAATCCTTAGGAAACGTTTTGATAAAATTGTTTCACTATACAGAAATTTTAAAATAAAAATTAAAAATAACATTTTTTTTAAGTGAAATGTTATTTCAATTAAAAACTGTATTTAATTCAAAATAACGAATAAAAATTAAATAAAACTTTTAATTGAATAAAAAAATAAAATAAAAATTTTGAAAAAGGTTACAATATTAAGCAAGTAAGAAAGTGGTGTCAATCTATAATTTTATATTTCTAGTTATTATACCAGGGAATAAAAAAAATAGAAATAATATTTTTTGTTTAAAGATTATAGGTGGTTCATAATAAATGAACCACCTTAATCCTTAAAATTTATGTTAGTTTATTAAGTAGGCTAAAAAGTTTGTTCTGTTCTGTTTATTATTTCGTCCTGTAAAGCCCTGCTTAGATTGTTGAAGTGGTCTGAGTAACCAGCAACTCTAACTATAAGATCTTTGTAGTCTTCTGGATTTTTCTGAGCTGCCAAAAGAACATTTTTATCAAATACGTTGAACTGAATGTGATGTCCATCCATATTGAAATAAGATCTAATTAGATTTGCCATATTGTTAAGACCTTCTTCACCTACAACTACTGAAGGCGCAAATCTCTGGTTAAGAAGAGTACCACCAGTCTTTAGGTGATCCATCTTTGCACAAGATTTGATAACTGCAGTAGGTCCATTTGTATCAGCGCCCTTTTCTGGAGAAATACCTTCTGAAAGAGGTATACCAGCAAGTCTTCCATTAGGTGTTGCCTGCATTACTTCTCCGAAGTAAACATGGCAAGTAGTAGGAAGCATATTTATTCTGTATTTACCACCTGTTGCAGTAGGTCTATCAGAAACAGTATTGTAATAAAGTTCAAAGAAGCTCTTCATTACATCATCTGCGTAATCATCATCATTTCCATACTTAGGAGTTTTATTTTTTACTAAATTAAGAATTTGTTCATATCCTTCGAAGTTAGCATCCATGGCATCAAGTAAAGTAGCCATATCAAACTTCTTCTTATCAAATACGTTGTATTTGATAGCGATTAGAGAGTCACTGATTGTACCAGTACCAACACCCTGTATATATCTTGTGTTGTATCTAGCTCCACCTCTCTGGTAGTCCATACCCTTTTCTATACAGTCGTCAACTATTACTGACATTAAAGGAGCAGGGCAGTGCTTAGCATATATATTTTCTATTATCTGATTTCCTCTCATTTTTATATCAACAAAATGATTAAGCTGTTTAGCAAATGCATCAAATAGCTCATCATAAGTCTTGAAATCTCTTGGATCTCCAGTTTCTATACCCAGCTTCTTCCCTGAAACAGGATCTACGCCGTTGTGTAGAGTAACTTCTAGTATTTTTGGTATATTAAGGTAGCCTGTAAGAACATAAGCTTCCTTACCGAAACAACCAGTTTCTACACAACCACTACTTCCACCACATCTAGCATCTTCAAGAGTTTTTCCAGCCTCCATTAATTCCTGAACTATGGCATCTGTATTGTAGAATGCAGGTTGTCCCCAACCTTCTCTAGAAACTTCACAAGCTCTCTTAAGGAATTTCTGAGGTGTTTTTCTACTAATCTGAACATTTGAACTAGGCTGAAGAAGCTTCATTTCATCCATAGTGTCTAAGATTATATAGCTGACATCATTTACACCGTCTTTTCCATCTGGAGTGATACCACCAGTATTTATATTTGAGAAATCAGTATAAGTAGCACTTTCTTTTAGAGTGATACCTACTTTTGGTGGGGCAGGCTGGTTATTAAATTTAACCCAGAAGCATTCCATCAATTCTCTAGCTTTGTCTCTATCAAGGATACCTTCTTCAACATCCTTTTCATAGAATGGATTTAGATGTTGATCTAATCTACCTGGACTAAATGCATCCCAAATATTAAGTTCAGTAGTTACACCTATATGAACAAACCAGTACATCTGAAGTGCTTGGTGGAAAGTTTCAGGTTTGTGAGCAGGTACTACATCACAGTTATGAGCAATTAAAAGAAGGTCTTCTTTTTTCTTAGGATCTGTTTCTTTTTCAGCCATTTCTCTAGCCTTTGCTGCGTATCTCTGACCAAGTATAATCATAGCATCACAAGCTATTGACATAGCTTCTAAATCAACTTTTTTATTATAAGCGTCAGTATCATTCACAAAGTCAAGTCTGGCAATTCTATCAGCGATATCCTTTTTAAAATCAGCAAAACCTTTTTGATAGAATCTATTTCCACCAACAGTATGACCAGGAGCTCTTTGTTCCATAAATTCAGTAAACATACCAGATTCATAGCAATCTAACCACTCTTGATCTACATTACTTATAATTCTGTTTCTTATTTGTCTACCTTTCCAGAAAGGAATTATTTTTTCTTCCTGGATTCTCATATCTTCTTCAGTAACACTGAAGTTTACAAGGTCTCTGTCGTTCATAACTCTCATATCTTCAAGAGAGTGGCAGCACTGGTCAGGGTAAGTAGGTGCACCTTGTGGTCCATCACCCTTTTCACCGACGATTAACTCACCATCGTTTATGCATAAAGATCTGTTTTCCATATAGTATTTAAAAGCTTTTGCTCTAAGAATTGGTGTTTCAACACTTCCTTCAAATTTTTGATAAGCTTCTGTCATCAAAACAGCTCTCTCAATACTGATATATGGTTGAGTTGAAGTGCTTTGTTCTCTTAATTTTTTAGTTCTTTCGAATGTTCCTCTACCCATAACTAACCTCCAATTTTAACATTATTAAAATTATTTATTAAAAATAGATTTTTAATCTCTTCCAATTTCTCTGTGCTAGGTTTTTTAAACTCTGAACATTTATATTCTTTATCTAGCTTGCAGTATTTGTGCTCCATAATATTGTGATAAGGAAGCAAACTAACAGCTGAAATTTTAAGAGGCTTTAAAAGCTCTATTATTTTTTGAACTTCTTTGTTTTCTTCATCTACATTAACACCTTCGATTAAAGGTATTCTAATATTTATATTTGCTCCAACTGAGCTAAGATATTTAAGATTATCTAATATAAGCTTATTGGATTTACCCGTAAATTTTTCATGAAGATCGTTATCAACTAATTTAATATCATATAAAAATCTATCTACTTTAGGATATAATCTTTCAAAATTTTCTCTCGGAGCATACCCACAGGTATCGATCGCAATATCTATGTCCTTGTCATTTAGACGACTAACAAGCTTTTCTAAGTAATTTATATCCTGACACATAACTTCGCCACCTGAAAGAGTAACACCACCACCAGATTCTTCATAGAAGATGTAGTCTTTTTCTATCTCTTTTACAAGTTTTGGAATATCATATTCATCTCCAACTAGTTCTCTTGAGCCAGACAAACACCAATCAAGGCAAGTTCCACAAAGTTCACAATTATCTTCGAGCCTCAATAGTTTTCCATCTTTTACACAAACTGCATGATGTTCACATTTTTCAACACAAGTGTAACAGTGAGTACACTTTTCAGGATCATACATAAAGTCAACTTTAAAACTCTGACTTTCTGGATTATGACACCAAGCACAGCTAAGAGGACAACCCTTAAAGAATACAGTGGTACGTATTCCAGGCCCATCGTGTATACTACATTTTTGAATATTTATTATTAAAGGCTTCACCCAATCACCACCCTAAATTTATAACTTTTAAAACATTTATAACTAGAATGAGCAAATGTTTTCTTTGTTTTAAGTTTAACATTAAAAAAAAGCCTTGTCTATACTTTTATAAAAAAATTGTAAATATTATTTTAAAAAACATAATATTCAGTAAGTGATAAGTGGGTTGAAAAATAAAAGTTATAATAC
>JAHHSS010000084.1 GCA_020025095.1 Peptostreptococcus sp. | reverse complement strand
CTCCTCAAACAATATTATAAAACAATTATATTTTTAAATCTACATTATCAATCTCTATAATAAATTTAATTTATTTTTTATTTGAAAAAAAGCTTGTCTACTAAGAGACAAGCCTCAATTCTATAAATGCGGTTATATGTGTTTAACTTTCATTTCATCTCTAGATGACAGATTCTCTCTTGAAATGTAATCTGCAAAATATCCATTTTCAAGTGAATATACAAATCTCTTCATAGAATTCTTCATATTGTTTATTGTTGAAAAATTATTCACAAAATCTACTATTGTATCAACACTTTCTTCTGCACTTTCTGTCAGCGCTATCCCAAAATTATTACCTTTTATAAAATCTATATTATGAAGCTCATTTGGAAGATCTGTTGAAAAAGATATTATCGGAGTCAAAGAATAAATTGCTTCAAACATTGTTATTCCACCTGGCTTTGTAACTACACAATCTGCCTTTTCCATCAATTTATCTACCTTATCTGTATATCCTAAAACTGTTATATTATCATACTTTCCATTAATCATATTATATAAGTCTTCATTCTTTCCAGCTACAATAGTTGTATGTAAATTAGTTTCTGCATCGAGTTTTTTGTAAAAATCTTCATTTTTAGGTAAAACTCCAAGTCCACCTCCCATAATAAGAAGTTCTTTTTTATTTCTATATACAGACATTTCTACAACCTTATTATAACTAGATACAAATCTTTGTCTACTTAACTTATCAAAATTCTTTTTAAATTTTTCTGCTACTGGTATACCATATACAAGTAATTTATCAGCATCTATCCCTTTATCAATCAATTCATCCCTTACCTCTGTACAAGGAACTAAATACTTATCTGTATTTTCTGTAATCCATTCATAGTGACTACTTATATCTGTTATACAAGTTACAAGAGATATATTTGAATTATTTATTTTTTTAAAATATCCTACTCCTTTTGAAATCATAGGAAAAGTTGAAACTATAACATCTGGTCTTTCTTCATCAACAATGTCTTTACAACTCGCTGCCAACTTTCTTGTTAACAAGTCTATGTTGGCAGATTTTTTATCATTTTCTGAATAATAGAGTTTGTATAGTTCTTTGCCAAATTTTATTAATAAATTAAATCCTTTATATATATACTTTGATAGAAATGGCATTGAGTATTCATAAAAATCAACTACCTTTACATCTGCATTCTTATCAAATTTTAATATATCTTCTTTTATTGCATTTGATGCGGATAAATGCCCCATACCAAACTTAGCTGTTAATATAAGAATTTTCATCATTGCCACTCCTTTCATTTAAGTATTATCTCTTCTGTTATTATCATTATACATTCAAAAACTAAATATATAACGTAGAAAATTCTAAAGTTTTTATTAAGAATTTTGAAGTCTGTAATTTAAAATTTTTATTTTATTTAGAATCATTATTTTGTAAATCGTTTTCTAGAATATTTTTAAAAATTTTATTAACTTCATTTTATTGTTTAATCAAAAGAAGACCTAAAATTCATCATATTTTGTGGATATTTCTATTTTTTTTGGTATAATTAAGTAGATGGGTAAGTTTTAAAAGTTTATAAGGAGGATATTATGGCATTAATTAATACTAAAGAAATGTTTAAAAAAGCATATGAAGGTGGCTATTCTATAGGAGCTTTCAACATAAGTGACCTAGAACAACTTCAGGGTGTTCTTGAAGCATGTAAAGAAAAGAAGTCAGCAGTTATAATACAGGCTTCTAAGTCTGCTATAAACTATGCAGGTATCAACACTCTAGTAGCACTTGTAAAAGCAGCTTCTGATGAAATCGGTGTTGACTGTGCTCTACACCTTGACCATGGTCCAAACTTTGAAATGGCTAAGAAGTGTATAGATGCTGGATTTACTTCAGTTATGATAGATGGTTCTCATCTTGACTATGAAGAAAATGTAGCAATAACTAAGCAGGTTGTTGAATACGCTCACAAGTTCAATGTAACAGTAGAAGCTGAACTAGGTGTTCTTGCTGGTACTGAAGATGATGTAACTTCTGATGTTCACCAGTATACTGAGCCAGATCAGGCAGTAGATTTTGTTAATAGAACTGGTGTTGATTCTTTAGCAATAGCTATCGGAACTTCACATGGTGCATTTAAGTTCAAGGGAGAAGCTAAGTTAAGATTTGATATACTTGAAGAAATACAGTCAAAACTTCCAGGTTTCCCAATAGTTCTTCACGGTGCATCTGCAGTTGACCAAAGTGCTGTTGCAACTTGTAATGAATTTGGTGGAGATATAGCAGGAGCTAAGGGTGTTCCAGTTGAAATGCTTAGAAAGGCATCTTCAATGGCAGTTTGTAAGATAAATATGGACACTGATTTAAGACTTTGCATGACTGCTGCTCTTAGAAAGTTCTTAGCAGAAAACCCAACAGTATTCGATCCAAGAAAGTATATCGGTGCTGGTAGAGATGCTATAAAGGCTGTTGTTGAATCAAAGATAGATGATGTTTTAGGTTCAGCTAATTCTCTTTAATAAATAGATAATAACTTATATTTAAGGCTGTTCATTTGAACAGCCTTTTTTGCATCTATAAGTATCTAATCATTAAATACTCTAGTCTAACTCTAAAATTTTTTTGCAAATTAAAATATTTAAAGCTATATTACAACTCTTCTAAATTCATAAAATAATATTTTATTATTTACGAATATTGACACTATATTTTCCTATATGTATAATCAAATTACATAAATATCGAAACAAAATTATTATATACTTTAATCCTATGTTTGAATATTAAATTGGTTGAAAATTCACATTTTTTTATTTTGTTTCGTTCTATTTATTAAAATCAAATATATTAAAAAGGAGGTTTATATGAAATTTAAAAAATCTTTGAAATTTGCAGCAATTATTTTATCTATTATAACTTTATTCCAAACTTTGCAAAATAATTCATATGCTGACAATATTTCAGTACATAGAATAATGGGCGAAAATAGATATGCTACATCCGCTAAAATATCTCAAAAATCGTATTCAAGCGCTGATACAGTAATTATTGCAAATGGGGATAAGTATCCCGATGCCCTGTCTGGCGGTCAATTAGCAATAGCACTTAAAGCCCCTATTCTTTTGGTTTCTCAAAATAATATTCCTAAAGAGATTGAATCGGAACTAGCCAGATTATCTCCAAAAAAAGTAATTATATTAGGTCAAACTTCTTCTGTATCTGCTAATATAGAATCAAAATTGAAAGTTAAATATAATGTAGAAAGATTAGGCGGACATGATAGATATTCTACATCCAGGCTAATTATGAATAAAACAAAGTCTATTACAAACTCAAAAGAGCTTGTCCTAGTAAGCGGAAAGTCCTATCCAGATGCTCTATCTGCTGCAGGCTATCTAAAGGATAGAAATGCTCTAATTATACTTTCAGATGGTGAGGCAAAAATTGATTTTGATGGTAAAATCACAGCCATAGGAGGAAAGTCCTCTATTAGACTTCCTTGGTTTAATGGAGTAAGAATATCTGGTAGTGATCGATATGATACATCTCTTAAAATAGCTTCTTTAATCAAGAAATCAAATATGATTTTGGCAAGTGGAAATAATTTTCCCGATGCATTGTCAGCTGTCGACTTAGTTACATCAAAAGATGCATCACTTATTTTAGTCGACAATAGATTAAGTAAAGTCCAGGAAAAATACATAAAAGAAAATGCAAGTAATGTATTTATAGTTGGTGGCTACGCTTCTTTATCTAATTATATCGAAGGCCAGCTTGGAAATGATGATATTCTAACTGTTGATAAAGTTTATAAAAAGGACAAAATATTTACTAAGAAGTTTGCTCCCATAAATGTTGCTTTTGAAGGTAAATATAAGACTCCATATGTAAAAGATAGATATCTGCTTACTTTTGATCCATATGCTAGTAAGGAAACTATCGAAAATATTATTTGGAAAATGAATGCAACTATTGCATCTTATAATCCTATATTAAATATGTATGCTGTCGAGTCAAGGTTACCTGAAAATGTCGCACTTAAAGTTATCGAAAGAAATAGAAATAATGCTTTTGGTTTAAAATCCGCTACCTATGATTATTTAGGAAACATTGACTCTAACGAAGTGAATGATCCTTGGGAGCTATCTCTTAGTCGAGAACAGAAAAAAGCAAATGTTTTTTTCGACTGGAGAAAAAATATTGGAGAAGACAAAATATGGAAAACATATGACGAAATAGAAAATTCCGGCAAAAATGTAAAAGTTGGTGTTCTAGATATTGAGTTTGACCTAGGTCATGAGGATTTAATCGATAACTTTTCATATAATAAAAATACTGATAATGATAATACCGGAGAGGTTTATGCAAATATGATGAATAATCGTTTTGAAACTAAAAAAAGTCATTTCGGTAAATATAATATTTCTGGTGGCAGTCACGGAACTCATGTTTCCGGGATTATAGGCGCTATGAGCAATAACAATACGGGGATGAATGGAGTTTTAAGAGATGTCAATATGCTACCATATGATATCGGTGAATATACTACTTCTGGTAACTTCATAAGCGAATTATTCCTTGGTCCTGGTAAATTAATTGGTGGTTCTGTATCTTCAAGTAAAATATATAATGGGCTTACAAGTTTAATTGAAAACGATGCTAAAGTTATTAACCTTAGCGCTGGTCATAGATTGACTAATAAAAAAGATGCAAATCATCAATATGCTGTAGATAAGCTTTTTCCAACTTCTAAACAACTAACTACTATTATGGTTGATGGCTTAGCTAAGGGTAAAGATTTTGTTATTGTAACATCAGCAGGAAATGGTGATAAAGAAGGTAAAAGATATGGCACTTTTTATAATGGATTTTTTTCTAGCATAGACAAGAAGATGGCAGAAGAATCTATCAAAGAAAGAAGAGATTATATAGAAAGTCTAATATCTTTTATAGAAAAAGATTCTATTAACCACAATTTAAACTATCCAAATAAGAGTGATGAAAGTCTTTTAAAGTATAATTTAAAAGATAATTTAAATGAATTTAAAAACATTCAAAAAAATTTAAAAGCACTAAAGCCTGAGGACATTCTAAATAGAATAATAGTTGTTGGAGCCTCTGATAAAAATAATAGGCAAGCTTATTTCTCTAATGATTCTTGCTTCGAAAGAAATGTAGATATTTATGCTCCAGGCGTTGATATTTATTCAACAATATTTAGAACTTATGATTTTATGTCAGGAACATCTATGGCAACTCCAGTTGTTTCAGGTGCAGCCGGTTTAGTATATCAATTGTGCCCAGATGCAAACGGAAAAGATGTAAAGGATATTATTATAAATTCATCCTCTACTGGAAATAATTCAATAAAAGTAGCTCCTTCAAATAAACCAGAAAATGAATCTGGAACTTCTGGCTTCCTCGTTAATTTGAATTCGATAGTAAATAAATACAAAGAAAAAAATGATGAAGAAAAGGCAATACAAAATAATGAAAATCTAAAATTAAACTTTGTTGATGCAGCTACAAATAACCCTATTGAGCCAAGGGCATATTTATTGGATGACAGTGGAAATCGCGAATACATAAATACAGAAGGAGGTGTTGCTTTAGTTGACTTAAAGAAGAACTGGAAAAAGATAAGAGCGGAACTAAACGGCTATATCAGTATAGAGGAAAATATAGATAATTTAAATTCTAAAACTACCATTGCTATGACAAAAAATTTAGCTAATAATTCAGTGAGGGTAGTTTTGACATGGGGCTCAGATCCTAGCGACTATGATTCTCATATATATGGAACTTTATCAGAAAATAAGGAGATGAAACATGTATATTATCTTAACTTTGAAGATTCATATCTAAAGCTCGATACTGATAAAACTACATCATATGGTCCAGAAACCATAACTATAGAAAATATTGATAAATTCGATAATTTAACATATACTGTGCATGATTATACTAATAAGAGTTCTACAGATTCAGATTCAAAATTTGATACTCCGCCTGTTGTAAAAGTTTATAGGGGAAATAGACTTATTAAAGAATACAGAGCAAATAGAAATGCTAATTTTACATATTGGAAAGTTTTTAGTATATCTAAAGACGGAAGCCTAGTGGATAAAAATGAATATGGATTTGAAAATGAAGCAGATTTAATACCTAATCATTAAATAATAAGGTCTATTCCTGAAACATATTTTAAAAGGAGGTAAGATAATAATTTATTATTCATTCTTACCTCCTCTTATTATATCTATATTTTTATAACCTTAAATGAAATTATAATAATTCAAATAAAAAATATCTAAAATATAAATTATAATATCCTCTTTTG
>JAHHSS010000083.1 GCA_020025095.1 Peptostreptococcus sp. | reverse complement strand
ATTTTACCATAGAAGGACTTACAATTTTACAGACTTTTTTGTATACTCTCAAATATAAAAAACCATATTATCCTTATTGTGATAATATGGTTTTTATTTTTAAATTATTAAAATTTCTTAGTTATTTCTTTAATCCCCTCTTCAAATCGTTCTTCGATTTCTTCTTCGATTTCCATTTCTATTTCTTCTTCCATTTCTTCATCGATATTTTCGATTTCTTCGATTTCTTCTTCGATCTCTTCTATCTCTTCTGTAAGTTCTCCTGGATTAACTACTTTTATATTACTAAGTTGCTGTCTAAAACCAGCTCTAAAATTTTCTAGAAATTCCTTTCTTAAAACTTCTCTTTCATCTGCCTCTTCCTTAGATAACTCTCTTTCCTTTGCAATTTTTGCCAATTCATTTATTCTGGCTAATTTATCTTTATCAAATTCATTAATCATATCCATATTATTACCTCCTTATTTAACCAATATTATGAATAACATTATACTACAAGTATAGTTTTTTTTCCACATCAATTAGGTCTATCAAAATTGAAAATAAATATAGCTTAAAAACTGCTCTTAAAAACAAAAATATTCTTTTGTCCTATAGTTTAATTAACACTAGATAAAAATTAAATATCCCTTCAACTCGCTTTTAGAACATAATTTCAAATTTATCACCAACTTTAGATAAAAGACAAATCAAATCAAAACATATACTAGCTTATTAAATATCATATTCACTTATTGTAAGTCGCTATTGTCTATTTTTGAAATTTTTCTATTTTCATTATAAAATTCATCTAAATTGTCTGCTACTATATCTATTGCTTCTTTTATTCTTTCAACACTTTCTCTTGCTATGTTAATCCTAAAAAATCTATCATCTATTTCATTATCAAAATAGATAGAGCCTGCCTGTAAGGCAACCTTTTTTTCTAACATAAACTTAACAAAATCACTTGAAAAATATCCTCTTTTTAGCTCTAAAAAAAAGTTAATTCCACCTTTATTACTTACTACTTTTAATCTAGATCCCAATTTTTTATGTATGTATTTAAAACATTCTATATATTTCTGAGTATATATTTTTTCTACATTCACTATATGACTTTTCCAATTAAATTTGTCCATATAATAATATAGTGATTTCTGTATTAAAGTAGACGTAGATATATCTGAGCTATATTTTGATATCAAAACTCTATTCATAAGCTCTGAAGGAATATCCATAACTCCCACTCTAAGACCAGGCATTAATATTTTAGAAAAACTCTTAATATATATTACTCTATTGTACTTATCATAACTTTTTAGAGTACGATTATTATCAGATAAAAATCTAAAATCACTGATAAAATCATCTTCCAAAATATAGAATCCATATTCTTCAGCCATTTCAATTATTTTTTTCTTTTTACTTTCCGAATAAGAAATACCTGTAGGATTCTGAAAATTTGGCATCAAGTATATCAACTTTGGTCGCAATTTCTCCAGCTTCATTTTTAATATTCCTATATCTATACCATCATCTAACATAGGTACTGTTACAAGTTTCGCCCCTCTACTTTTTAAAACGTCTATTGCACCAGCATATGTTGGTTCTTCTATAAAGACTATGTCAGAATAATTAATCATAGCTTTTGAAACTATGTCTATCCCTTGCTGAGCACCTGAAATTACCATCAAATTATCAGTAGTTGTATTAATATGAAAATTACTTAAATATTTTTTCAGAACTTCCTTCAATTCTGGTATTCCATGACCATCATCATAATTAAATATACTTGCATCGTCGTTTTCTAACGCCATATTAATAGCTTTCTTAAAATCCTCTATTGGAAATATTTCTGGCGATGGATTTCCACTATCTAATCTATATAAATCATCACTATTATGAAATTTACTAGCATCAAAATTACCATTTTTGTGTGAAACAAAAGTTCCACTGCCAACCCTTTTCGTTACATAGCCATCTGATTCAAGAAGTTCATAAGCTCTTACAACTGTTACGCTATTTACACCCATAATTTTTGACAGTTTTCTAATGGGAGGAAGCTTTTCATTGGAAGTCAATTCACCATCTACTATCATAGATTTTATTTTATTATAAACTTGTAAATACTTACATTCTTTTTCATTAAATTCCAACTTATAAGTCTGAATATCCATTTTCTGCACCTGTCTTTCTTTTATTTAGAACTTCTAATAATTTAATTTATATTTTCCAATCTTTACTTTATTTAAAATACTACAAAATAAAAGTGTTGCTATTAAGCAACACTTTTATTCCCAGAAACACCGTAGACTAAATAAATTCACACCCGAGTTTCACCCAGGTGGGTGACGCGTCACATACTTTCCAAAGTCTCAAAGCGCTATGTTCGAGCATTTCTTACTAATATTTGAACGTAGTCTCCCGTATAATATATGTAGGTTGAATTTACATATAGCCCGTTCGTATGTCCTAGTACTATTTATATTATATACCAAAATACATTTTTTTTAAAGTTTTTTCTACTTATTTTTTTAAATATATTTTCAAAAATATTTAATTTATGGCCTATATTATATATTTTTTATTAGTATCTCATTTTATAGTTAAAGTTCTTTTCTTTTTTTAACTTTATACTAATAAACTTTAAAATCATAGTAAATTTCTACTTTTCTGTCTTGTCTAATACACTTTCTCTATCTACTATTCTATATGGAAGTTCTACCTTTTTCTCTCCGATTTCCTGCCCCTTGATCATCTTTATAACCATTCTTATAGCAACAGCTCCCATATCAAATAATGGTTGGTATACTGTAGTTAACTTCGGTCTATACATCTTAGCAAACTTAACGTCATTAAATCCTGCAACTGATATATCTTCTGGAACCTTATATCCTAAATCAAAACAGGCATTTATACAACCAATTGCTGCTTCATCACTTGTTACAAAAATGGCATCAGGTTTTTTACCTTCTGCAAGCAATTCCTTTGTAGTAGAATAACCTTCATTGTATGTTGTACCACATGACTTTACAAGACTTTCATCATACTCTATGCCATTTTCACTTAAAGCCTCTTTATAGCCTTGAAGTCTTGAATCAGCAAGATTTGATATGTGATAATTAGTTCTCAACAATGAAATCTTTTTATGTCCCTTGTCTATTAAAAATTGTGTCATGTCCCTAGTAGCGGGTGCATTTTGAGTTGAAACATTATATATATCAAAATCTCTTGTTGTCTTGCTTATATATACTGCAGGTATTCCACTATTTTCAAGTAGATTTACTATTTCCTGATCTATATCCCAGCAAATCATAACTATACCTTCAACTTGCTTCGCTCTAAGCAAATTGATATTTTTAATCTCTAATTCTCTCTCTGAATATGTATTTGCAAGAAGAATATCATAGTTATACATTTTTGATATTTCTTCTATACCATTTAATACCTCAGCTGAAAATGTATCAGTTACTTCTGGAACTATAACACCTAAAAGCTGACTTTTCTTAGTTACCAAACTTCTTGCAAGTGGATTTGGAACATAACCTGTTTCTTTTATAACATCTAAAACTCTTTGCTTAACTTCATTTGTTACAGGTTTAGAATCATTTATAACTCTTGAAACAGTTGATATAGAAACTCCAGCCTTCTTTGCAACATCTTTAATTGTAGTTGGTTTCTTAGTTACCATTGTATAATCTAACCTCCTTATATATAAAAATAACTTAGTTAATTATATACGATTTACACTATATGTACAACACTTTCCTATCTGCACACATATTAAAATTCGTTAATTAAATTTAGTTTTCTCTATTTTCCTCTTATTTTCATTATATACTATTACTTAAAATAAATATAGTTTTTTTGAGTATTTTTTTTATAAAAATAATTGCATATTTTTATTTTTTATGTTGAAAAATGCTCTATTATATATTAATATACTGTTATAAAGTAGAACTTTATCTGCTACCTGATTCTTTTTATATAATTATACAATTTTTCCTATATCAGGTAGTAAATAATTTTTAGGAGGTAAACATATGTTTGAAAAAATCAAAGAAATAATAGTTGACAAACTGAATATAGATGATGACAGCTTTATAGACCTTGACACTGATTTAATAGAAGATTTAAATGCTGACTCTCTAGACGCAGTTGAAATAATTATGGATATCGAAGACGAATTTGATATTACTGTTGACGAAGATGATGTTGAAAACATAAGAACAATAGCTGATATTATAAATTATATTGAAGAACATAACTAAAATATATTCTTAAATCTATGATATAGGTTAGGAATATTGTATACAATGTTTTGAGCATTGTCTTTACCAATAAACTATATGGAATATAAAACCCCAACCTCATGACAAATAAACATATTTGTTTTAACGTCTTTGAAGTTGGGTTTTCTTTTATTTTAATTCTTAGTTAATACAGTTTTATTTTTCTTCATAAAACTCTACATTTTTTATAGTTATATCCACTGTCCCATCTTGATTTTGCTTTAGCGAATATTTCATAGGATCTTCAAAGTCTTCTAACAAGCCTTTAACATCAAATCCAGTATTCGTTTTGATTGCCCTTCTTTTTAATTTCTTTTCTACCCAAGTTTTATCTATAGGAAATTCACCTTCTATCTTCTTATCTCCTAAAAGTTCCCTATAACTTTCTTTTCTTTCCTCATCTTTTATACATTCATCTACAAATTTATCTACATCTACATTACTATCTTCTTTTAAAACATAATTTAGCATACTTCTCATATTTTCAGCATCTTTTACATTATTCCCATAAGCATTTGTAATCCAGTTATCCGTCGCATTTCTAAATGCCTTAGTTAGATATTTTTCATCTCTCACCTTTTCACAGTTTAAAAATTCCGTCACAAAACTTGAATCAGTTTCAGTCTTTTCAGCCACTTTATCTAAAACTCTCAAATGCCACTCATCATTCAATCCACTAACTCCTATAATAGCAGCGTGAATAATCTTTTGTGATGCTTGTATTGCAATATCATTAGCTATCATTTTTACAGAAACTTTTTCAGTTTCTTCATTATATACTATTTCATGCGTATAAAGTTTTTTGTAGTCAAGTTTAATAACAGCAATATACTTCTGATCCTTATGAGTAAATAATATTACTGCCAAATCACAAGAATCAAGTTCTGCATTAGTAGACATCGTAGAATACAAAGCTCCTGCTATTCCTTGTGAACTCAAAACAAATGAATTCTCGTCATATAATATGTGGTCAGAACACACCCTTATTTCATTGTCCTTGTAATTGTTAAAAGTAGCTTTTCTTAAATCATCATCTCTTAGAACTCTTCTAATAATCTTTTGATAAAATGCGTCTAGTTCAGGTGAAACAGCATCTTCAACATCATTTAAGACCGGAACTTCTGCATTTTTGTCCAGTACATGTAATATTACCTTATTAATAATCAATACTTTTTCCTCCCAACTTTTTAATTAACAACTTCATATCCTCTGGAAGTTGGCTTTCTATGTTTATTCTATTCTTCATTCTAGGCTGATTAAATCCAATCTTACAAGCATGAAGAGCTTGTCTATTTATAAGGCTATCATCAACCTTTCCATATAACTCATCTCCTATTATACCATGACCAATATTAGAAAGATGTACTCTTATCTGATGAGTTCTACCTGTTTTAAGTCTTAATCCTACTATTGTGGCATTATCTAATCTTTCTATAACTTTATAATGTGTTATAGATTTTTGACCTCTTTCATCCACTACCCTTAGTATGCTTTCCATACTCTCTCTCATTATAGGCAAATCAATCGTTCCCTCATCATTTTCTATAATACCATCTACAACAGCTATATATTCCTTTTTTACTAAATTATCACTCATATCTTTAGATAATATATGATGAGCATATGCATTCTTTGCAAGTACTACTATACCTGAGGTATTCATATCTAATCTATTTACAAATCTGATTTTATAAGACTCATCAGACTTTTCAATATAATTGATTACATGGTTTGCCAAGGTTCCATCAAAATGGCTCTTTGTCGGATGGACAACCATAAACGGTGGTTTATTCATAACCAAAATATCAAAATCTTCATATAAAACCTCTACACTTAAATCCTGAGATAAAAAATCACTCATTTCTTCATCTACAGTGATTTCTATAATATCTCCAAGCTTTATATTTGTAGATGGTTTTTGAAATTCTCCATTTACAAGCAAAAGTTTTTCTCTTTTCATTTTAGAAACTGCTCTCGTAGAAAATTCCATAACATTTAGAAGAAAATCTTTTAATCTCATTTCTTCATCAGCTTTTATCACAAATTTATTCCAATTTTGTTTTCCTTCTATAAACACTCTCTTCACCCTTACTAATTTATTCTACTAATATATC
>JAHHSS010000082.1 GCA_020025095.1 Peptostreptococcus sp. | reverse complement strand
ATATGTAAAAAGGAAGTAGAAATAAATGATAGATATTAAAAAAATATTAATACTGTTATTAGTTACATTATCCATAATAGTCACAAAAGAAAATGTTTTTGAGGCTGAAAAAAATAAAAATACAGAACTAAAGAATGAAATTGAAACAATTAAAATCGGGAAAAGAAATAGTTATGATAGAGTAATAGATGAAGAAATATTGAATGAAAAGGAAAATGTTTTTTTGGAAAATAAAGATAATGAAATAGGAAATGATGATTGTCGAGTTAAAAGTACGCAGAGTGGCAAAAACAGAGAAAAAATTAAGCTTTTCTGTAAAGAAATATCACAGCAAGATTGTGTAAAAAAAATAGAAAATAATAGTTTATCTGATGAAAATAGTTATATAATTGTTATGAATACATCTATTACTGACTTTAGAAAAATAATGAAAACTATGGATAAAGCTGGTTTTAAGATATTAATTAATAAAATGCGCTATGATAAAATGAAAAATCTAGATGAATATAGTATATTAGTTAACATATTTTAAAAATAGCTCCAGTTTAGTGTTTTCAATCTATAATATATATGATATAATAAAATCACTGTGTAAATATAACTTACACGGTATTAACTCGTATAATAATAGAGAAATCGTATTATTATGAGTAATACAATCTAATATTAGGGAGCAATAAGTATGTTAAAAAGGAATGATAAGTGTTACTGCGGAAGTGGAAAAAAATATAAAAATTGCTGTATGGATAAAGATAGAGAAGAAAAAGTTGAAAAGCTTAATAAACAAGCTCTTGACAGCAAGAAAGAAAAAATTGATAAAAAGTATACAGCTGCAATAATAAAGCTAAGTGGATACTTAGAGGAATTAATAGTAAGTGATGAAAAATTTGCAAAGTATGAAGAAGAAGCTAGAAAAGCATTTTTTGATGAAAATACAGAAAAAAGTATGGTAGCAAATAGATTTTTTGCATCATATTTCTCATATGACTATGTTATTGGAAGAGATATGACACCTGCTGTTTATGTAGTTAATAATAAGAGATTTACTAATGATGAAAAACTAGTAATTCATGGATGTGTAAATTCTTATCCAAGTATGTTTGAAATAGATAGCATAAATGGTAGAGAAGTTGTAATTAAGGATGTATTTTCAAATAGAAAGTATAACACATTAGATTCTAAGATTTTAGGTGAGTTTAATACTGGTGACTATATACTTGCAAGACCTATACTTGTTGAGGATACATTTGTATTAATTGATTTAACTATAAGAATTCAAAAGGAAACAAAGGATTTGATATACAATAGTATAATGGAAGCCTTTGAATCAAGTAAGAAAGCAAATCCAAGCATAAGCATAGAATATTTTGTGATGCTAAACACACTATTCTTCTATAAATATATGGTGCAATTATTGCAATCAAACAGTTATGTGGATGATGGTGAAGTAGAAGATGTTGAAATAAATTCAGAAACAGAAGAAGAGACAGTAGATGAAGAAATAAAGATGGAAGCATCTGAAGATATTGATGAAGTAGCTAAGCTTATAAGTGCAAATATTGCTGACAAAGAAGTTTTAGAGGGTGCTTTGAAGTTATGGAAGCAAGTTATAGAAAATACTGAAATTACAGGTTCTGAAAGTGGATGGGCTGCTGGACTTGAATATAATTATAGAAAGTCGCTAGGAGAATCTGTAACTCAAAATGAAATTGCTAAGAGTTATGGTGTAAGTTCTAGTACATTAGCAAAGAGAAATAAAGAAATTACAGCGTTAACTTTAGACAAATAATGACACAACCATAGGAGGCAAGTATGGAATTTACAATTGGAAAAAGCATACCAGTATCAACGAGTTTTGTAAAATCTAATCCCGCAATACCAGTATATATAGGCGAAGAAAAAATGGAAAATCTTTACGCAGTAATATACCATATTGAAATAGGATACAATAAAGATGAAAATCAGGAGATTCTTCAGTATGTAATAGTTGATTATAAAGATTACACACTTGGAGAAGAGGAAAAGGAATCAATGTTAAATTTAGCTCGCAAATATTGTGAGGAAAAGGGAATTGCCGATGATGATAATCTTGAAATAAAATTGCTAGATGATGAAATAGCAGAAGATTTCTTAGAAAAAATATTTAATAATATGAAAGTTATTAGAGGTATGATATCAAATAGATAAAATTGAGGAGGCTATTTAAGTCTCCTTTTTTGTGTAAAAATTACGGAGCTATTAATGTTTAATATTAAGACTATTAAAAAAGAGATAAAAACTTAAAAATTTCTAAAAAAATAAGTAAATTCAAATTTTGCAAAAAGCTGAAAAACGTTATCTACAAGTGTTTGCTTTATTTTTAAATTATGAAAGAGAGTAAATAAATCTTTATTATTTAAAAAGCTTCAAAAAACTGTCGTATAAACTAAATAAAATCATCAAAAAGTGGTATAATATAAACAAAGTGCAGAATATCTTTATATTTCTTTCAAAAAAATGAAAGGTATTGAGAGAAATTATAGAACTATTTTTGAAAGAAAATATAAAAGATAATATATGGCAAAAAAATTGAGCACTATGATTATGGTAAATTATATTTTATAAGGAGAGTAATTGAAACTATGAGTAATTTAAGATTTGATTTCAGTAAAGCTGAAGCATTTGTTGAAAAGAGAGAAATAGAAGCTATGCAACCATTTGTAAGCGTTGCTCACAATCTTCTACGTGAAGGAAAGTCATTGGGTAGCGATTTTCTTGGTTGGATAGATCTTCCAGTTAATTATGACAAGGAAGAGTTTGCAAGAATAAAGAAAGCGGCAGAAAAGATAAAATCAGATTCAGAAGTTTTAGTCGTAATTGGAATAGGTGGGTCTTATTTAGGAGCTAAAGCTGCAATAGAGATGCTTGGAAATACATTTAAAAATAGCCTAAAAAAGGAAGATAGAAATGCACCAGAAGTGTATTTTGCAGGAAATAGCATCAGCTCATCATATATTCTTGATTTGATGGATGTAATAGGAGATAGAGATTATTCTGTAAATGTTATATCTAAGTCAGGTACTACTACAGAACCAGCATTAGCATTTAGAATATTTAAGGAAGATCTTGAAAAGAAATATGGAAAAGAAGAAGCTGCAAAAAGAATATATGCAACAACAGATGCATCAAAGGGAGCTCTTAGAACTTTGGCTACTGCTGAAGGTTACGAAACATTTGTAATACCAGATAATGTAGGTGGAAGATTTTCTGTTCTTACTGCAGTAGGTCTACTTCCAATAGCTGCAGCAGGATTTGATATAGATGCTATGATGAATGGTGCTGCGGATGCTAGAGAAGATTACAGTACAGATGATCTTTCAAAAAATGAAGCATATCAGTATGCAGTAGCAAGAACTGTACTTCAGAGAAAAGGAAAAGAAACGGAATTAATGGTAAACTATGAGCCACAACTTCAATATTTTTCAGAATGGTGGAAGCAGTTATATGGAGAAAGTGAAGGTAAGGATAATAGAGGAATATTCCCAGCATCTGTTAACTTTTCAACAGATCTTCACTCAATGGGACAGTATATACAAGAGGGTAGAAGATTTATATTTGAAACAGTACTTAATGTAGAAAATCCAAGGAGAGATCTTGAAATAAAATTAGATAAGGACGATTTGGATGGATTGAATTATCTAGCTGGAAAGACTGTTGACTATGTAAATCATAAGGCTTTTGAAGGAACACTTCTTGCACATACAGATGGACAGGTACCTAATTTAGTGTTAAATATTAAGAAATTAGACGAATATACATTCGGGCAGATGGTTTACTTCTTTGAAATAGCTTGTGGTATAAGTGGATGTATATTAGGAGTAAATCCATTCAATCAGCCAGGAGTAGAAGCATATAAGAAGAATATGTTCGCCCTACTAGGTAAACCGGGCTATGAGGCTGAAAAAGAAGCTCTAGAAGCAAGATTATAAATATATTTTACCTTTTGATAGTATAATATTATTTTTATAATATCTAGCGTTGATAGTGGTGAATAGGCTCAAAGTATTAAGCATTGAGTTAAACATTATTATTGACGCTAGAATTTTTTTATAAAAAGTTTTCGATTTAAATAAGTCCTATATTATAAAAGTTTTTCTCTAATAGTATTAAATAATAATTGAAAGTCGATGTTAGCGTGGGTTTTATAAAACGTCATTTATAAGCTTTGTGAATTTTTTTGAATTAAAAACAAGAGTATAGCTGGTATAAAAGTAATAAATGAAAGAATATTTTTATATGTTATATAGATTTGAATTATAAAATCTAGTTTTATACCAATAAAATAATCTTTATAAAAGTAATTAAAATACTAAAAAATATAATCTGGGGAATTAAAGCTAAATAATTTTAAAATTTAATAATATGAAATCGATAAATAAAAAAAGAAGATTGAAAACTTTATTTGTTTTCATTAAAAATACAATTTTTTTTGTGGATAAAACGGCAAAAAAAGACATTTACAATGCTATTAAACGAAATTTCTAAAATTTATTTAAAAATATGAAAATTAGACTGTATTATCTTGTATAGTATATGTTATAATAATGATATGGATATTACGCAGCGAAAGGATGTTATTATAATGGAAAACAATTTAACAATGCAAGAACTACTTGACATGCAAGAACAGGAGTTAAGTAAAATTAATGTTGGTGATGAAATCACTGGAAAGGTAACACAAGTAAATAACGACAATTTAGTTTTAAAACTAGATGTTGATTTTGACGGTGTTATACCTGAAGGAGAACTTAATCTTGATAAAGGTCAGAGTATAGCAGATGTTTACAAAATAGATGATGAGGTTACAGGAATTATAACTAATATCAGTTATAAAGATGCTACTATCAAGATTTCAAGATTAAAGCTTGAACAACAGAATGATATTAAGGAATTAATAGACGCTTTAGAACAGCATACAAAGATAACTGTTCACTCATTTAAAGCTCTAGAAAGAGGTTTATATGTAAGTTATAAATCATATACTATGTTTATGCCTATATCACAGATAGATACAAAGTTTGTTAAAGATACAAACGAATATGTAGGTCTTGATATGGAATGTTATGTAAAGGAAGTTAATCCTAGAAAGAACAGAATAATAGTTTCTCATAGAGAAGTAGCACAAGAAGAACTTGATGCTGAAAGAAAAGAAAAGAGAGAGCAGAGAAAAGCCGAAAGAGAGGCTGAAAGAGCTAGAATAAAAGCTAAGAGAGAACAGAAAAAGGCTGAAAGAGAAGAGTTACTTAATTCACTTGTTCCAGGAGAAAAGAGAACAGGTAAGGTAACTAATATAATGCCTTATGGTGCATTTATAGATCTTGGCGGAATAGAAGGACTTGCTCATATAAATAATCTTTCTTGGACAAGAGTTGAATCAGTGGATTCTGTTCTTAGTGAAGGTCAGGAAGTAGAAGTATTTATTCAGAGCGTTGATTCTGAAGCCCAGAGAATAGCTCTATCACTAAAAAATCCAGATGAAGATCCATGGAAGTTGATTGCAGAAGAAGTACAGATGGGTTCAGTAGTTGAAGCAAAGGTTCTTAGAATTATAGACAAGGGGGCTTTTGTAGAAGTTAAGGATGGTGTAGAAGCTTACTTACCAATAGGTGAATTAAGCGAAAAGAGAATTAACAAGGTAGAAGATGTTGTTAATATAGGTGATACTGTTAAGGCCGCAATTATTAAGTTCAACCCTGAAAACAAGAGAATGATGCTTTCAATAAGAGAATTGACAAGAGAACCAGAAGAAGATTTAAGTCAGTATATGTCAGTGGGTGACGATACAATAGGAAATATTGGTGAAGTATTAAAAGAAAAGACAACTTCTCTAGATGAAGAATAAAATATTTAAAATGTAAAGATTAGATTATGATGTAAGAGGGGGTGCAAATGCGACCCCTTTTTTTATAGCTATATACATACTAAATAGGAGTTTATTTGAATAAATTTGGGAGATTAAAATGAAGAAAAAAATAAATATAAATCGCAGCTTTATTGTTTCGATATTGTTTGTTTTTGCAATTATGATTATTTTAAATATGAATACTGTTTTTGTTGCTGATGATTTCAATAATATGTTTACAATTGACAATGAAAAAATTAGCAATGTATTTCAAGCTTTAGGTAATCAAGCAAAAAGATACTATATGACAAATGGTAGAATACTAGCTCATGCAATAGGTGAAATTATTCTTATTTTTAATAAAAATATTATAAATATAATCGACTCTGCTGGATTTTGTTTTTTATTGTATTTGATATATAAGTTTAATAGTTTAAATGATTTTTATGGGATAGATATAGGTTATAAGCATAACAGAAAAGTAATAAGAAAAAATAAATATGGAAGACA
>JAHHSS010000081.1 GCA_020025095.1 Peptostreptococcus sp. | reverse complement strand
ACATTAAATATAAATGAAAAAATATAATTAATAAAATATGTTAAATGTATTTTTAGGTTATTGAGGGGATTGAAAATGAAAAGAAGTAATCGTGTGAAAAAGCTACTATATATAGGTTTTTCATTCTTAATTGTACTTGCTATAGCAGGCTATTCATATCTTAAATCTAATAAACAAGATGAATATGCAAGTATACAGAAACCTTTGGAGGATAAAAGTGCAATAAAAAATGGTGTGGTAATAAATGATGAAAAAGATAAAGAAGATATAAAAGTAAAAAAATTCAAAATGATAACTAAGAATAAAAAAGAAAAAACAAAGAAGCATAAATATCCATATTATACACTAGGCGATATAGGAGATGCTAAATACAGGATGCCAAAAGTCATAGAACCTATGCCTCCTGCTGGTATGACAGTTGATAATATAGACGAAACTCCAGATGGGGTAAATAAAAATGTTGTAAATGTTCCGTTTAACAAATATGTAATTTTTTACCCTCAGCATCAAGACGATGAAGTTTTATGGGCTGGAAGTGCTATAAGGTATGCTGTTAGGACTAGGGGGGCAGATAATGTTTTTATAGCGCTGGTATCTTCTGGGACAGGACATAAAGTATTTAAGGAAGATGAATTCAAAGGTATGACTATGAAAGAAAAAGCAGAATATAGGAATAGAGAATTCTTAGATTCATGTAAACATCTTGGAATACCGAGAAAAAATATATTTTTTCTTTATAAGCAGAGAGATGATTGGAAAACAGACTTTAATCTAGAAAGAGAATTTGCACTTAAAATGGAAAAAAAATACAAAAGTGTTACTCATATCACTCACTCCTATAAATATGATGACCATTTTATGCATAGAGCAAATGGTGAGACACTTTATAAACTATGGGTTAACGGTGAAATAAAAGATTTAAGATTTTATATAAAACCTTTCTTACTAGAGTATGTTGACGCATCATTAAATAACTTGAATGTATATTCAGTTTATAATAAAGAAGACTATGACAGAATAAGAGATGCTTGTAGAGCATATAAATATATTAATCCTGCTATGTATAGAGCTGGAATTGGGTATAAGACAGATTATATGAGTTTTGATAAGCTTGTCTACAGTAAGGATGAGAGATCCTTTATAATAATACAAAATAACAAAATTAAGGGTTAGGATAGTTTAAAGATTTGGAGGAGAAGAAGATGAAGAATGAAACAGTAGGAAGAATATTAAATCATAGAAGTATAAGAGCTTTTAAGAATAGAGCTATAGAAAAAGAAATTTTAGACAGTTTAATAGAGGTTGCTAATCATACTTCAACAAGTATGGGAATGCAGTCTTTTAGTATTATTAGGGTAACAGACAAAGAAAAAAGGGCAAAGATTGCTCAAATATGTAATCAAGATTATGTTAATGATGCAGCAGAGTTTTGGGTTTTTATAGCAGATTTATATAGAAATGCATCAATAGCAGCAGAGCAAGATTGTTATGTAGATAGCAGAAATGATGAAGACAGATTTTTCCAAGGATTTACAGATGCTTGTTTAGCAGCACAAAACGTATTGGTAGCAGCTGAGTCTTATGGACTAGGAGGAGTATTCTTTGGTAGTATATCAAACAATCTATCAGATATTATAGAAATATTAAATTTACCTGAATATACATTTCCAGTGATAGGGCTTGGACTTGGATATCCTGATCAAGAGCCACTTTTAAAACCTAGAATGGATGCAAAACTGAAGGTGTTTGAAAATGAATATTGTAAAGAGGAGAGCTATCTAAAAGCTTTAGAAGATTATGACCAAGAGATGAAAAAGTATTACGATATGAGAAATCCAAGCAAATATTTAGATGAATTTACTAAGCAAGTTGTAAATATTCTTACTGCTGTGAATGATAAAAAAAGTCATATAATTACAATTATGAGAAAGCAAGGTTTTAATCTTGAACTTGAATACATACCTGAAAATGAGATAAGAAAAATGTTTAAAAAGACAAGGAAGAAAATAGAAAAGAAGGAATTTGAAGAAAGTAAGTCAGGATTAAAGCTAGATACTAATCTTCAAGAATTATTTGATAAATATCCTTTTATAAAGTCTTACTTGCTATCTATAAATCCAAAATTCAACAAAATAGTAGCAATAAGTATGTCAGGTAGACTTAATGAAATGACAATGACAGACCTTGCTAATATGGGAGAAATGCCTGCAGATTCACTTATTTATATGATAGAATCAAGAATTGACGAGGAATAAGATATAAATGAGGTGGAATGATAATGACTTGGATAAGCCTAAAGTTTTTGATAGCAAAGATTTAAGTGAAGATACACAAAAAATTAGACTAGATAAAATTCAAGAGAGGCTTAAGGAAGAAGAAGATTATACTGAGGAATTTAAGGCATATGAAGAATATAAAATAAGTGAAAAAAAGAAAAGAAAAAAAATTCTTGTTATAATAACTGTATTAGTTTTACTGATTATTTTATTAGTTAGCTTATTTATAGTAAAGAAGATGTCAAAAATATCAACTATGGAAAATGAGGCACAAGAATATATAAAAAGAGAAGAGTATGACAAAGCTGCTGAAATATATAAAAATCTATATGAAAAAACAGAGGAAACAGAATATATGCAAAAGTATAGATTCATTTCTAAAAATATAGAAAATAAAGAACTTTTCAGGGAAGCAGAAAATAGTATAAAAAATAAGGATTATGAAGGTGCTATAGAAGTTTTGTTGAGTATATCAACAAATGATGATAAAATAACAGAAAAAATTAACTCCAAAATTAATGCAGCCACAAAAGAATGGGTAAATGAGATAAAGAGATATTATAATTCAGGAGATTTAGAAAAATGTATCTCTGAAATTAAGAGCTTTGAAAGTCTACTTCCAGATAATATTAATAGTGTGGATTTTAGAAACCAGTCAGAAAAAGAGGATAAATTTGATAATGAAAAGCTTAAAAAAGGTTTTATTCAGGATAAAAAAGAAGTAGAAATATTAGGTAAAAAAGCAAATGAAAAAATGTTCGAAAAGGCAAAAGAAATGGTAGGAACTCAGCAAGAGATTACTGTTGAAAATGCAAATGTAAGGATGAAGCCAAATAGAGGAGCTAAGGTTTTGGGAAGTGTTCACAAGGGTGAAAAGATATACATTCAAGATATTTTTATTGAAAGTTTTCAAAATATATGGTGCAAGATAAGATATGAAGAAAATAAAACACAAAAATCGGGTTGGATTTCTTATAATATAGTGAGCGGTTCTTAGAAATCATTTTTTATCTATAATGAATTAAGCTAGAGTCATAATGGAATATTTCATAATGGATATATTTATTTTATTTAAAATCAATATATCTATAAAATAATTGTGTTTAAATAAAGCTTTTGGGTAATAATATAAAGCATTAAAATTGTTATATATATGCGGAGCGTAAGCTCCGCTTATTTCTAGGGAAATAAATATATTGAAAGAGCTGTTTGAAAATCAAATAATAAAGTTATTTCTTAGTTTATATTTAATACGATGTTGAGTGTTATACAATAGAAAAGGAGGTAGATTATGAATTTTTCTACGACATTTGCTATAGCGATGATAGTTCTATTGGGAGTTCTTTCCCAGTGGGTTGCATGGAAAATATCAAAACCAGCTATAGTAATAATGAGTGCTTGTGGCCTTTTAGTAGGTCCAATTTTTAATTTAATAATTCCAGTAGAACTTATAGGAGAGGGAATGTACAAGTCAATAATATCACTGTCTGTTGCAGTTATATTATTTGAAGGTAGTTTATCTCTAAATTTTGAAGAGATTAAAGATACGAGATTAACAATAAAGAGAATAGTAACTATAGGAGCTTTTATTGCATGGATACTTGGAAGTATAAGTGCTTATTTTCTTGCAGGTCTTTCAATAACAACTTCACTTGTAATAGGGGCTATATTAATAGTTACAGGACCAACAGTAATTCTTCCTTTGTTAAGACAAGCTAAATTAGATAAGAAAGTTTCTTCAATATTGAAGTGGGAAGGAATATTAGTAGATCCACTAGGAGCTATACTAGCAGTATTTTCATTTGAACTTGCTGGTGTATTTACATCACCAGTACCTAGTGCCCACAATCTTCTTCACTTTGGTATGGGTGTAATAATGGCAATAGTTATTGGTCTTTTAATAGGATATTTAACAGGAAGAGCGCTGAAAGAAGATTATTTCCCAGAGTATTTAAAGGCAGCAATGGTACTATGCTTAGTAATAGGAGCATTTACACTTAGTGAATTACTCTCACATGAAACAGGACTTTTAGCAGTTACCGTAATGGGAGTTGTTATGGCAAATATGAAGATATCTACTTTAGACGAAATACTTCATTTTAATGAAAATATATCTATAATTTTGATATCATCAGTATTTATAATGTTAACGGCATCATTGTCTAGAGATGTTTTATTGAACATATTCCAACCAGGAATTATACTATTTGTTATAGCGATGTTGTTTATAGTAAGACCCTTATCTATATGGCTCTCTACAATAGGTACTGATATTAGTAATAAAGAGAGAGCTTTAGTGGGTTGGATAGCACCAAGAGGAATTGTAGCACTTACTGTTACAGGATATTTTTCAAATCTTCTTGTAGCTGAAGGTTATCAAGATGCAGAAATGCTTTTGGCACTTACATTTGCATTAGTAATAGTGACCGTTCTCGCACATGGATTTTCAATACAACCACTAGCAAAAAAATTAGGGCTTGCACATGATGGAAAGCCTGGCCTTGTAATAGTTGGTGCAAATACATTTTCGATTGCAATGGCTGAATTTTTAAAAGGTGAAGATGTACCCGTTCTAATAGTTGAAAATAATGATAGGCATATTAATCATGCTATTGAAATGGGAATAGAATATCATCAAGGTGAAATATTGTATGAAGTAGCTAATTATAATCTTGACCTTGTTATATATAAAAAGATGTTACTAAATACACCGATACCATTATATAATGTTTTGGTATCAAGGCAATTCGCTACAAAGATGGGAAGAGCGAATATTTGCCTAGTAAATGTACTGGGTGATAAATTAAAGGATAATTTCAAAGAATTAAAACATATTGATATCCCAAGATTAGGTGATTATAGAGCTACATATTTGAAATTGATAGGTTTAATAAATGAAGGTTACCAGTTTAGCAAAACTCAGATAACAGAAGAATTTACGGAAACTGACTACTATAATGCAATGGATTATAGAAGAGTTAATTTATTTGTAATGACAAAAAATGGTGACATTGAATTTTTTACAACTAGAAAACATCCAAAAGTTTCAAATGGAGATTATATCGTATCTTTAGCACCTAATGAAATTCATGATGATGGAAAAGAGCAAAAAGTAACTGGAGATGAGGCTGCTTTTAAAGTTTTATCTCAGATATAAATATAAAAAGAGTCCTAGGTGAAATTATCTAGGACTCTTTTTATAGCTAAGAAAAAAATTATATCAATAGTGAAAAAATACATCATTTTTTACATACAAAGACAAACTCATTGCTTGTTGACAAATCTTTTCTATATTCATATCCGACATCATGGAAGTTTTTAAGAAGCTCTGGACTATCTATTCTATTTTTTACTATATAGTTAAGCATTCTACCTCGGGCTATTTTAGAAGAAGTAGATTCGACTCTTAGTTTTCCGTTTTTATCAACTTTAAAAATACAAGAAATATATTTCTCATTATTTAGATATTTTTTTATAGCTTTTGAGTATTCATCAGAAGCAAGATTGATTATTATATCATCTTTTGTCTTTTCAAGATTAAGATATATGTCAGAATTCCAAAATTCATATAGATTTTTCGAGCCTTCAATCGATATCTTAGAAAGAAAGTCTAGTCTATAAGGATATATTGAATCTGTTACTTTTAAGACACCGTATAAAGCTGATAGTATACGGACATGTTTTTTAGCAAATAAAAAATCTTCATCTGTGAAGGATGGAATATCAATATTTTTGTATTGGATGCCCTTATATGCTAAAATAGAAGGAAAACCCATTTTGTCAAATTTAAAATTGGAAAATCGCTTTGCATTTAGAGATGCAATATTTTCATTTACTTTCATTGATTTTTTTAAATCATCTTCGCTATAAGATTTCAATTCATTTATTATTTTTTTAGATTTATTTATTAAAGCAGGAGTGTCATCAGCTTTAATTTCTATATTTTCGTTAAAGCCCTTAGCAGGCGAAATAAGAATTATCATATATACATCCTTTCTATATAAATTATTTAATATTAGTATACCAAATTATAATCAATTTTAAACCTAACGAATTATAAGGCTTATAAAAAATCAAAAGTTCGTGAAAATAGATTTAAATATAATATTTTTTCAAAAAAGTATTGAAAAAAACTGTATATTAAGATATTATTTTAGTATAAAGTTCGTATTATATAGAATATTTAAATG
>JAHHSS010000080.1 GCA_020025095.1 Peptostreptococcus sp. | reverse complement strand
TGTCTAACTACTGGAGGAAGAGCTGCTATTATTATAGTTGGTATACCAGCTTCTTCTATTGCTCTCTGCACGATCACGGCAGTTCTATGGCAAGTACCTCAGCCAGCTGTCATAACAACGCCATCTACACCTTCTTCTTTTAACTTAGCAGCGATAGCTGGACCAGTTTCGTTTGTGAAAACTTCCTGGTTACCACCACCACCCATAAATGTGTAGTGACAAGGAGCTACTCCCTTTATAAATCCTTCCTTAGCAAGTTCATGTAATCTTTCGATTGGGAACATGCAGTTTACGTCTCTATTTACATCAGAGTTATCATATCCACCATGTGAAACCATTAAATCATCTGGTGTAGCTGTGTCAGGAACCATTCTGAATCCTGTATCACCTGCTAGATTAAATCTCTTATCATTCTTCATGTGTACACCTGCAGCTGAAGCTAGTGCTATAACCATTTCATTTAATGGCTTTGTAACAGGAGCCCAAACTGGAGGTGGTGTTATTGGAACATATATTTCTGATTGAAGTCCCGGAACTGTTGTTAACTTACGACTCATTGTATTTCTCTCCCTTCGACTATTTAAGTTCTGACTCAAGTTCTTTAATCTTGATCATTTTTTCTAATTCGGCAAGTCTTTCCGTCTTTTCTAAAATTTCTCTTTCTAACCTTGTCAGATTCTCAATTTTCTTTTCTTCTTCAACTTTCTGCTGACACTTAATTTTTCTTTTATATTCCTCATTGGGTTCTGGACTTAATACCTCTGGATTGCTTAACATGAATCCAACCTCATGACCCACTTGAGGATTATAGTCAGTAATAAGCATTCTATTTGGTATTTTGAATTGTCCAAGTCTACCCTTAAGGTCAATTGTGACTGCGCCACCTTCTACACTTGAGATGACACCTTCATAATATTTCTCTGAGGATATATATCTTAATTTTTCTTCCACTCTTATCCCCTTTCCTAGGTATCTGAACAACCTATGGTTTTAGATTGATTTTTTTACTCTTTTTCACCCTCTACTGGAGTATATGTATCTTCAACTACGCCAGCTTCGATATCTGCTCTTTCGTATAACTGACTTCTCTTTCTTGTCATATTAAGTGAAGTTTCATTCTTTTCTAGAGGAATTTCAATACCTAAAGCCTTTTCTATAGCATCTATGTTATTTAACTTAACATTGTTATTCCACTTTCTTTCAGCTGCCTTTATTTCAACACCTTCTATTGCATTCTTAAGCATTGCAACTATTCTGTAAGCTTCTTCTGGAGCTAAAGTATTGTTTTCTAGTATTTCATTTTCTATACCCTGTCTAGACTTGTTATTGTCAACCATACAATTCATGTACTTGTTACCAACAACTAGAGCACCCTGTACAGCACAGAAAGATACACCTACTACTGGAACACCTCTCATACCTATCTGTTCAATGTGTGAAGCGAAATCTATATGGTTGTTACCGAAACCTTCTGTAGTTACTACAGCTCCATCAACTTCCATAGATTCAACTAACATACCTAATCTCTTAGATACATAGAACTTTTCAGAGTTAGCCTGTGGAGAACCTACAAATACTACACCTACTAGGTCTAATTCTTCATCTTCCATAACAAGCTTAACTAATGGCTCTCTCCAATAATGTCTTGACATTTCCTTAGATGCAGGTCCTATACAAGTTAATGCATGTATACCACCATCAAGTACTTCAAGTGGAGATAAAACAACTGGAACGTTACCTAAGTCAACGTTAGGTCTAGCTCCTAATGTACCAACTGGTTCAACTGGTAATATTAGGTTGTCGTGCATTGCACCCTGTCCCATTATTTCCTTAACTATAACTACTTTCTTTCTACCAGTTCTTCTGTACTGAGTTATTTCTTCAGTATCCACTACTAGTGATTCGTCCTCTACAGCCTTAAGAGCTTCTCTTATTTCCTGAGTAACGTAATCAAATGCCTTATGAGCAGCTAGTGGTCCTGGTCTTTCCATGTTAGTACCTTCTTTTATAGTAACCTGACCCTTGATGAATATTTCGCCATAATCAGCTGCACCTGGTCTACCCCACATCATTGTTGTATCCATTGCACCTTCAGATGAACCGAATTCACCTATCTGTACTCCATTTGCATCAGTACCAGTAAGTACCATTACAACACCATCTAACACTCTAGTTACACCTTCACCTAGCTCACCAGATTCCTTAGTTGCTATTGGCTGTAAATCAAGCACAGCTTCTGAATATTCGTTGTATCTATCTGGAGTTATTATATCTAACTTCATATCATATACAAGAGCTTCAGTATCTACAGCTTCCTTACAAATTTCTTCTGGAGTTCTTATAGTAAGAGTAGTTCCGTTTATTTCAGTTTTTTCTCCGAATACTACCTTATCTATCTTATAGTGCTTCTTAACTAAAGTTCTTAGTACTTTTGTCTCTTCCTTTTCAGCTTCAGCTGGAGCTACTTCTACTACTCCTGGAGCTCCTACTACTCCACTAGCTGCTGCTAATCCTGTAGGTATTTCAAGGTCTATGCCCTTACCTTCACCTATGTGAATCTTGATAGTTCCACCTGCAACGTTAGTAGCTGATGCTACTGGAGCTGCCACAGAAGCTTCTTCTACAACTTCTTCTTCTTCTTTTTCTTCTTCTACAGAAAATCCTTCTACATTATCAGTAGTCATTGGAGAAAGTGCATCTAAAGTCACCTTTAAAGTACCTCCTAATGCTTGACCTATTGTTAGAACATTTTCTGGAATTTCCAACAATCCAGAATCAACTAGATCTGGGAATATAGCTGGATCTTCAAGATTTGCTGCCTCTACTACTGTTCCTGCTTCAAATCTGCAACAGCAGACTGCTGGATCATTAGCATGGGCTTTTGCTGTTTCATTAGTTATTGACATAGCAAAAAACCTCCTTATTATAAGTTAAATTAAATTAAATTTATAGCAAATATGCGAACATGAGTCGGTGGCTTTTTGAACTTTATCATGAAAGCCACACATATGACTCTTGTTGTTATACATATTTCTTAATTATTATATGCGACAGTATTATCGCAGATCTAAACACTTACAGGAATTTCTAGATATACTCCTGTTCCTTCTTCTATGCTAATCTTTATCACTCCATTTACTTGATGTGTTGTAATCGAATTAGAGACTTTTTCTTCTAAAATTTCTTCTCTAATATCCTCTTCATCTTCTGCAGTTTCTGAATAACCTTCCATATTTTCTGTAGTCATTGGAGAAAGTGCATCTAAAGTCACCTTCAAAGTAGCTCCTAAAACCTGCCCAATAGTTAATGTATTTTTCGGTATTTCCAGTAACCCAGAATCTATTAAATCAGGAAATATAGCTGGATCTTCAAGATTAGCCGCCTCTACTACTGTTCCCGCTTCAAATCTACAACAGCAGACTGCTGGATCATTAGTATGGACTTTTGCTGTTTCTTCAGTGATTGACATAGTAAAAAACCTCCTTAAATGTCAGTTATATTTATAATAAATACTAGGATAACGTTATATTTAATCCTATATACTTACCAACCATGCCATAGATATGATTCTAAAATGCATATCCATACTTTATAGGTATATCTCTGAGAAACTTGACAGTCTGTAGTAATCTTTTATACGTTTAAACTTTTTAAAATTTAGTAACTAAAAAATTCCAAAACAGACATGCCTTAACAACTACTTAGACATTATTAATTAGCAAATTAAGCAAAAGAATTATTTACTGTAAATTTAAAAAATTGATTTTAAATAAAATTTTCCTTTAAAAGATAGATTTTTCATACAAATCATCCAATTTAATTGTTCTATAATAAACTTGCTAATATATAGAAAAAATCTATCACATAAGCGTGAAAAACACTTTATAATTTTTTCACAATTCAATATGTCACTTAAAGTGTACATCATTTTTTTGAATTAGTAAAGATATTTTATTCAATTAGTAAATATTTTTTATCAATTACTCAACCTTTTCATTTCAATATTTTGCCTATGAAAATTCATTAAATAATTTAAATGTCAATTATATGTTTAAACAGCCGCAGTTTCACACAACTCTCAAACATACATTTTCAAAACTCACACATACAAACATTACATCAAGAATTGTAGACAAACAATTCTCTCATATTTCTATAAGCAATATCCATGCCAACTCTTATATAATCACATGAAAAAAAAGTTTTTTTTATTTATTTTTTATTTTTTAGTTTTTTGTTAAAAAAATTACATTTTTATTAAGCTTCTTTTTTCACTGAAAACATTTTTCCATCTTAATTTGTGTCGATTTACCGACATTTGACGAATAGTTGTACAAATTTATTTTTATTTGCACTTCTATTTATATTATACCATATAAATATTTTTTCTAATCATAAACACCACTTATTATATGTATTGATTTTCTGTTATTTTACTCACAATCCTCTTGAAACTCCAACATTTTTTTTATTTAAATATCTAATATTATCTTATTTTTATTTTATATTATAAAGTGCGATTTTTCAAAAAAAATAAAAAGTGTTCAAGTTTCTTACATTTATATAATTCAAACTAGAACACTAATAATTAAAAATATATTTTTTGGTGAAATTTACTCAATATTATACTGATTCATTTTGTAATATAAAGTTGTCCTTGGTATATGTAATATTTTAGAAGCTTTACTTTTATTACCTTTGGCCATTTTAAGAGCTTCCTTAATTTTATTTATCTCTAAAATTTCAATTGCCATATTCAAGTCCATTGGATATTCTAAATTTTTAGGTTTATTTATAGATTCCATTATATATTCTGGGATATCATCAACCTCAATTCTATTTCCAGAAGAAAGAACTACCATATTTTCTATTGTGTTTTTAAGTTCTCTTATATTACCTTTCCAATAATATTTTTCTAAAACTTTTAACGCTTCTTTACTTATTTTTAAAAATGGTTTGTTATTTTCCTTACACTGTTCTTCTAAAAAATGATACACTAATATTCCTACATCACCAGTTCTTTCTCTAAGAGGTGGCAATTTTATTTCAACTACATTTAACCTATAAAAAAGATCTTCTCTAAATTTTCCTTCTCGTACCATCTGTTTTATATCTTTATTTGTAGCTGCAATTACTCTAACATTTACTTTTATTATTTCATTACCTCCTACACGCATAAATTCTCTTTCTTGTAGTACTCTTAAAAGCTTTACTTGCATATTAAGAGGCATATCCCCTATTTCATCTAAAAATATAGTACCATTATTGGCTAATTCAAAAATTCCACTTTTGCCAACTCTGGTTGCACCTGTAAACGCTCCTGGAGCATATCCAAAAAATTCACTTTCAAATAATTCCTGAGGTATAGCACTACAATTTACTGGAATAAAAGATCCTTCTCTTTCACTATATTTATGTATAGCCCTAGCAAAAACTTCTTTTCCTGTACCACTTTCACCATTGAGCATTATCGAACTATTTGACTTTGCAACCTGTTTAGCAAGTTGTTTTGATTTTTCAAGAGCATAGCTGTTTCCTAATATTTCATCAAAGTCATTTTTAGACAAAGATTTTACTTCTCTTTCGAGGTAATTTAACTTTTCTTGAGTTAATTCCAACTCCTTAGATAACTTAGTTGCATCTGTTATATCAACCTCTGTACATACTACCCCCACAAATTCTTCATTATAAAATACAGTACTAGCTTGAACAAATCCATAAAGGTCAGTCCCATCCTCTACATTCTTTGAATGATAAAAATCATTCATATCTTTTTTAGTCACGAGAACTCTTGCAGATATAGTATCTTCAAGATAATCACTCATTTTTTTACCTACAATATCCGAAGCTGGAATATCATATCTATCCTCCATAAATTTGTTCCAAAAGATGACTACTCCCTCTCTGTCAATTGCAGATATCCCTTCATTAATTTGTCCTGTTACATATTTTAATGTCGTATATTTTTCTTGAAGTTCTTCATAATTAGTATATTTTATATACCTTGAACTTATGTAACCTTGAATATCACCCTTTTTATCAAGTATTATATTCATATATGAACCATTTTCTATCAGTTTATCATATGACAAAATTCCCGAGCACTCATTTATAAGTTCAAAGTCAGTATTCGCAAGCTCTTTAACACATACTTCCTTATATTTCGACTCATATTTCTTCATTATATGAGGTACATCATAAATCGAGAGATAACCTAATATCGTTCCACTATCACAATCCTGTACTATAACGAGTTTATTTTCCTTAATTAGATAGTCAAATACATCTCCCATCTTTAAATTTTTCTCGACTAGCTCAATATCTTTTTGAATCATACCTTCTACTGACTCTTTAATCGGGACACCAAACATAAATACACCTCCTAAAATGACTTCCTATTAATTATATCATAATATTTTCTTTAATTTATAGAATATATATATTTGCAATACTGATACTACAAACTATAATAA
>JAHHSS010000008.1 GCA_020025095.1 Peptostreptococcus sp. | reverse complement strand
GTATAAATAGCTTCTTTCGTTATTTCTTTTTTATCTTCTTTTTTATGAAAATACGCTTTTTTATTTTTAAGTTTTCATAATATGAATTTTTTATGAATTTTATCTAATTAGCACTTTCTTCACTTTATTTTTTGTGTTTTATCAGTCTATTTTTTTATAAACACTTTATTTATTTTGTTTATTTTTGTTTTATTCTTTTGAAAAAATATTTTCATATTGTTAAAATATTTTTATTTTTTTATATTTGTCGATGAAATTTTTATTCTTTAAAAAAGTCATTTAGATGCTATATCACTAAATGACTTTTTTCTTTTAAATTTCTTTCTTTATTTTTTCCATTAAAACACTACAACCTTCTAGTATGTCATTGTAAGTATCATCAAAATTGCCAGTATACCAAGGATCCGCGATATCTCTGGAATTATCTGTAAGATCTAAAAGTTTCATTACCTTTTTTCTATCTATACTGCCAAACTCTCTTTTTATATTGTTCATATTATTCTCATCCATTGTAAATATGTAATCATACTCACAAATATCTGATTTTTTTAGCTTAGTTGAATACAAACCCTCTGAACTTATTCCCTTTTCTGCAAGTTTTTTTTTCGTACCAACATGGACAGGATTTCCTATTTCTTCATAAGATGTCGCAGATGAACTTATATAAATTTTATCACTTAATCCTTCTTTTTCAACCATATTTCTAAAAACTGCTTCTGCCATAGGTGATCTACAAATATTACCATGGCAAACGAACATTATCTTCATTTTTCCTCCTTAAAATTATCTAATACTTTATTGCGTATTTTGTAAAAATAGCATATATAAAATTCCTTAGCTAGCTAAATCACTAGAAAAAATAAAATGAATCATTTATATGCGTTTAAACATTAGTATAACAAAAATGTTAGTAATAAGCTATAAATATTCAAAAAAACATACATTTACTTAGAAATCGCATAGAAGATTGCAAAGTATTATTCAGCATCTCTCTAAACTTATATAGTGACAGAAATTAGAGTGGAAATCTTCTTAAATTTTTTCAATTATATGAATTTGATTTTTAAAAATATAATATTGCTGAAAACAGAAGGTAAATTTTAACTCAATAAACTAAGCTCTTCTTCTCGCATATTTTAAATTCATATTTTACTCAACTTTCTAATTCTAACTTCCTCTTGTTTAAATGCATTGCTATCTTATTTGATTCTCCTAGTTGACTACACACTACTAAACTTTCAAATATTGCATTTTAGCAGAAATTTTATAAAAATAAGTAGCACAGAAAACTACCTGTGCTACCTAATAATTTAGATTATCTAATCTAATATTTTTTTGTCAATATTACTTGATAAGGTTTTATTTTCAATAAATCTATAATCTTTCTACCTTCATTCCAGTTTCATGATCATTTAGATTCTGTACTTCCATACCTTCTACTTCTGATTTCTCAACTTTAACTGCAAGTGTTTCATTCTTAATGTATTCATCAAATGCTTCGACAGCTTTTTCTATTTCTTCATCACCATTGTAGTATATATTGATGTTATCAAGCACTTCAAATCCACTTGACTTTCTCATTTGTTGAACTTTTGATACAAATTCTCTTGCAAGACCTTCCTGTATCAATTCTTCAGTTAAAACTGTTTCAAGTATTACGAATAAATTATTTTCCATGGCTACATTAAATCCAGATTTTGATTCTATATTTATTAAGATATCATCATATCCAAATTCAAATTCATTTCCTTCAAGCTCAACTTTTATCTTTTCTCCAGCTTCAACCTTTGATACAATCTCATGCGCATCTAAAGTTCCTAATAGTTTTCCAAACTTGTTCACATTCTTTCCTAAAACTGGTCCAAGAACCTTAAAGTTAGGTTTTAGCGTAAAGTTCATGTATTCACTTAAATCTTTTACAAACTTAACTTCCTTAACATTTAGTTCTTCCTTTATAAGTTCTACAAGATCTGATATAATTTCTTCATATTTACCATCTATAAGTACTTCAGAAATTGGCTGTCTTACCTTTATTTTTGAATTTTCTCTTGCAGCTCTACCTAGGGTTACAAGATTTTTTGTAAGATCCATTTTTTCTTCAAGTGCATAATCTATTAATGCTTCATTACATCTTGGATAGTCTGCACAATGAACTGAATATTCTCCAGTTAACTTTCTATACATTTCTTCTGATAGATATGGTGCAAATGGAGCTATTAGTTTACAGTACTCAGTAAGTATTTCATAAGTAGTATTGTATACTGACTTTTTGTCTTCATTTAGTTCAGTTTCCCAGAATCTTCTTCTAGATCTTCTTATATACCAATTTGATAAATCGTCATTCAAGAAATCAGTCATTCTTCTTATTGATTTATTTACTTCAAATATTTCAAGATTTTCTTCTATTTCTTTCTTTAAATTATTGAACTTAGAAAGTATCCATCTATCTAATTCTGGTCTTTGAGAATATTCAACGAAGAAATCTCTCGGATTTAATTTGTCTGTATTTGCATAAAGCGTAAAGAAATTATAAGTGTTTTTTAAAGTTCCTATGAACTTAGACATTATTTCCTTTAATCCATCTTCATCGAATCTTAGTGGTGTCCATGGTGGAGATACGTATAGAAGATACCATCTCAATGCATCAGCACCATACTTATCAAACATTTCAAATGGGTTTATAGTATTCCCCTTTGATTTTGACATTTTCTTTCCATCTTTGTCTAAAACTAAATCTGTAACCAATACGTTTTTATATGGAGATTTACCTGTTATAAATGTTGATACTGCAAGTAGTGAATAGAACCATCCTCTTGTCTGATCTATACCTTCTGCAATATAGTCTGCTGGGAATAAGTTGTCAAAATCATCTTTATGTTCAAATGGGAAATGCCACTGAGCAAATGGCATTGCTCCTGAGTCAAACCAGCAGTCTATTACTTCTGTAACTCTTGTCATTGGCTTTCCGCATTCAGAACATTTTAAATGAACTCTATCTATGTGAGGTCTATGAAGTTCTATTGTTTCTGGATCAACATTTTCAATTGCACGTTCTGCTAACTCTTGTCTTGAACCTACTGTTGTCTTATTTCCACATTCACATTTCCATACAGGTAGCGGAGTTCCCCAGTATCTTGTTCTTGATATAGCCCAATCCTTCAATTCTTCTAGCCAGTTTCCAAATCTTCCCTGACCTACAAATTCTGGATACCAATTTACACCATTATTGTTTTCTATTAGCTTGTCTTTAAGCTTCGTCATCTCTATATACCAGCCTGGGTTCGCATAATATACAAGAGGTGTTGAACATCTCCAACAATGTGGATAGTTATGTTCTATCTTTTCTTTAGAGAATAGTTTATTTTCTTTAGCAAGCCACTTGATTATTTCTACATCAAGACCTTCTTCCATAACAAACTTGCCTTCCCAAGGAGTGGCTGTAAACTTCCCTTCACTATTAACTGGCTGAACAAAAGGAAGAGAATACTTTCTACCCATATTGTAGTCATCTTCACCAAATGCAGGTGCTGAATGTACTATACCTGTACCATCTGTTACTGTAACATAATCTCCACAAGTTAGGAAAAATGCATTTCCATCAACATCTACAAATGGCATCAACTGCTCGTATTCCTGATATTCTAAATCTTTTCCTTTCATTGTTTCAACAATTTCATATTCGCCTTCACCTAAGTGCTTATCTGCAAGATCTTTTGCTAGATAATAGAATTCTCCGTCTTTCTTAGCCTTAATATATTCTATATCAGGGTTTACAGTTAGAGCAACATTAGAAGGAAGCGTCCAAGGAGTAGTTGTCCATGCTAAGAAATATTCATTTTCAGTCCCCTTCTTCTTGAATTTTGCAACTAATGTATTAGTCTTTACTTCCTTGTATCCCTGTGCAACTTCATGTGAAGCAAGTCCAGTTCCACATCTTGGACAGTATGGAAGTATCTTATGACCTTCATATAGAAGTCCTTCTTTGTTGAATTTATCCAATATCCACCAAAGTGTTTCTATATAGTTGTTATCAAGTGTTATATATGGATTATCTAAATCAACAGCATAAGCCATTCTTTCAGTCATCTGTCTCCACTGTTTTTCATATGTAAACACAGAATTTCTACATTTTTCACAGAATTCCTCTATTCCATAATCTTCTATTGCTTTTTTGTCAGATAAACCTAATTCTTTTTCAACTTGAAGTTCTACTGGAAGCCCATGTGTATCCCATCCAGCTTTTCTAGGTACTCTGTATCCACTCATAGTTTTGTATCTACATACCCAGTCTTTTAAAGTTCTTGATATTACATGATGTATACCAGGATTTCCATTTGCAGTAGGAGGTCCTTCAAAGAATACATATGTTGGATCATTTTTTCCCTTTTCAAGAACTCTTTCAAGAATATTATCTTCTTGCCATCTTTTTAAAGTCTCAACTTCCGCTTCTGACACACTGCCATCATAAAGCGTTTCGAATACTAATTCTTTTTCCATATAGTTCTCCTTTATTAAAATTATATTTTTTAGTATCTAGTTATTAAAATAAATCCAGATAAAATAAAAAACTCGTCACCCTGCAATGCAAGGGACGAGTTAAAATCGCGTTACCACCCTAGTTCCCAAAAAAATAAACTTCTTTGGACACTCTTTAGTCTATATCGGAACCACCCGGTAGGCTTAATCGTCATTGACTTTCAGCTTTCTGCTCAGAAGTGATATTCATATATATGCACCTTATCGGCTCACACCAAACCCGATTCGCTTGAAGGTTAGTATATACTACTTTTCTTCATCATCGCAACTATAAATTACTTGTTATTGATTATATGTTAAAAAAAACAAATCGTCAATAGTTTTTTTCCTATTTTTAAAAATTTAATTTCTGAATCATATTTTATTTAGGGAAGAAATATTAGACTATCTAAACCTAACTCAATCATACTATTAAAACTTCAAACTACTTAATCTTGAAAATATCTTCAGGAGAACCAGATGTATCTTCAGCTACTTCCCCTTTGATTTCTTCTGCAGTTTTTATTCCCATAGTATTTATTTCTTCTTCTTCTTGAACATCCTCAAGTACAGACATTCTCATGGTTCCTGTAGATTCATATACTGGAGGATTATGAACCTGATTAAAAGCATCATTTTCCTGTACTGAGTCACTAAATATATCATCCACATTCTGCATCTCATCTTCAAGTAAAGACTTGAATTTTATTCTAAACACCTTGAATTCTTTCACCAAGGCTTCATATTCATTTCTAATCTCTATCACTTTATTATTTGCGTTATCGATTATTTGCTTTGCCTGAAGTTCTGCTTCCTGAACTATTACTCTAGCTTTTTTATTTGCGGCACTAGTAGTATCTTCTGCAGCACTCTGCGCAGTAATCAATGTTTCTTTTAGAGTCTCTTCAATACTTGAATACTTGCTAACCTGTTCCTTATACATTGATATTTTTTCTTTAACAGCTTCATTTTCTTTAACTAAAGCCTCATAATCCTCTTTAATCTGGTCTAAAAATATATCGACTTCTTCTTCGCTATATCCTCTAAATCCTTTTTTAAATTCTTTTTCACTTATTTCTTCTGGTGTAATCATTAATATCACTCCTATACGAATTTTTTTGTTCTTATTTTCACCTTATCTTTTCTCGTCAGGTCGCCGACCTCACTTAAAATAAATTTACCTTTTCTCCTAACTGATACTATTGCTCCTTCAGGAACAATAAATGACGGCTTCTCAATCTTTTGATAATCTACAGTCACAAATCCTGCTTCTATAAATTTAGATGCTTTTTGTCTAGAAATATTTAATACAGCTGAAATAATATTATCTACTCTAAGTGAAGAAACAGTATAGAATTTTTCTTCAAAATTTTGAATTCCTATGGCCAACTCATTTCTATCAATCTCTCTTACCTTCACACTATTGTTAGAAACCTTTAATAAATTGTAAACAATATAATCAGCTATCTCTGCATCAGTAACTATTTGACAATAATCATCATGCACCAAGATATCACCTATTTTTTCTCTTTTGATTCCTAATCCCATCAAAGAACCTAAATAATCTCTATGGGATACTGATGAAAATTTAAAATTGCCTTCAATTTGTAGGAATCTAATATTTACATCGTCATTATCTAGCTCCATATAATATGGGTATATAGATATTACCGACCTTTCAGCCTCATCATATCCGCCATCGATCCTACACGATAGATTTTGTTCTGAATTGATAATAGCAACTGCATTTTTCACTTCAAATGGATTTAAAAATTCCGTCTGCCTAATATCATAGTTCTTCAATACTATATTACAAATATCAACAACTTTATACATTTTTATTCTTAAATCATCATCAGTTATATGATTTGTAACTCTTAGTTTATCCATATCCCACCTATAAAAATCTCGATATTAAACCGCCGATAATCATAAGAAAAATAATGGCAATCATCGGAGTGAAATCAAAAGGACCGGACATATATCTTCCAAAAATCCTTCTTATAGGACCTTCAATTGGTTCTGTAAAATCATCTAAAACCGTATAAAGCTTACTATCCTGAGTTCCTGGAAACCAAGACAGTAAAGATTTTGCTATAATTACCCAAACTATGATGTTTATTAAATATTGCAATGCAACTTTTAATATACTCATTTTTATCTCCTTGTTAACTACCTAGCTTGCCAAGGGAAGCTTGCTTTACTTTCTAATTCCTTTTTCATGCTTGAATCTATATCAACATTCTTAGGTGCAAGTATAAATATTGACTTTGAAACTTCTTGAATACTGCCATCAAGAACATAAACAGCACCGTTCATAAAGTTAAAAATAGATTTTTTTGTACTTTGTTGAGTAACTTTTTCAAAGTTAACTATTACAGTCTTTCTCATTTTTAAATGATCTGCTATCATCTGTGCATCATCATATACTCTAGGCTCAACTATTAAAACTTTCATTTGATTATGAGCTGGGTAATCAGCCACTCTACTTGTAGAACTTGATTGATATGAAACTCCTAAATCCTCTGGTTCATCATCATATTCTTCATAATTGTCTTCGTAGTCATCATATGAATCTTCATATTCCTCTTCATATGTATCGTATTCTTCTTCAGAATTTTCGTCGTCTGTTATCATCCAGTCTTTTAATTTCCCCATTTTATCCTTAAAACCTGCCATAATTTACCTCCTAGCAATGTCCCATTTTTATTTGTTATAGTTTCTTTTTCCAAAAATGGATGTACCTATTCTGACAATTGTTGCTCCTTCTTCTATAGCTATTTCATAATCTCCACTCATCCCCATTGAAAGTTCTTTCATCTCTACATTCTCAATGTTCATCTTTGAAATATTTACAGATAAATCCTTCAAATCTCTAAAAACAGCTCTGATTTCATCTCTGCTAGCATCAAACGGTGCCATTGTCATTAATCCCTTTATTTTTATTCTATCATAGTTTGAAGAGCACTCCCTAATAAAACTTTCTACTTCTTCTTTGTATATTCCATGCTTTGATTCTTCTTTTGATACATTTACTTGAACTAGACAATTTATATATAAATCTTCTTTTTCCGCTCTTTTTTGTATCTCTTCTGCCAAAGCTATTCTATCCAAAGAGTGAATTAACTCCACCTTATCTATAATGTATTTTACTTTATTAGTCTGAAGAGAACCAATCTGATGCCACTTCACTTTATCACCTATAGCTTCGTACTTTCTTGTTAGCTCCTGAGGTTTATTTTCTCCAACATCAGTAATTCCCAACTTAATAGCCTCTTCAACAATATCTATATCCACTGTCTTGGTTACACCAAGCAATAAAATATCTTCTGGTTCTCTACCACATCTTTGAGCTACATCCTCAATATTTTTTTTTACCTTATCTAAATTTTTAGCTATACTCATATTTCCACCTACTCCTATCATATTTATTAGTCGTATCAGTCAAAAACATACGATTAACTATAAATTTTCAATAAGCATAATACTACACATATATTATTATATCAAAAAGTTACAAGATTGTATGTATTATTTTTAAAATTATACCTTATATTTTAAATATATATTCATTTTCGTGTTTTTTTGACCTCGTCATCAATTCATATACTCCATCCTTGGGATCCAAATCTGTTGTTATAACTCTATATATACATTCAGTAATTGGCATTTCTATTCCCATTTTTGAAGCTTTTTCATATACTGCTATTGTAGCCGTAATTCCTTCTACAACCATTTGAATTGATTTTTTAGTTTCTTCAATCGTGTATCCCTTACCAATAAGAATTCCCGCTCTTCTATTTCTAGAATGCATACTTGTGCATGTAACTATAAGGTCACCTATTCCAGATAAACCTGAGAAGGTAGATAATTCGGCTCCCATTGCAACTCCAAATCTACTTATCTCAGTTAAACCTCTTGTCATTAAAGCTGCCTTTGAATTATCTCCGTAATTTAATCCATCTAATATCCCTGCTCCAAAAGCTATTATATTTTTTGTAGCACCACCTAATTCAACACCAATTAAATCATTGTTTGTATAAACCCTAAAATTCTTATTCATGAAAGAATCTTGAACAAGCTGAGAAGTTTCTATGCATTCAGAGGCAGCTACCAAAGCAGTAGGAATATTTTTAGAAACTTCCTCTGCATGAGAAGGACCTGAAAGCATGCAGTATTTATTTTCAGGCAACTCTTCTGCGCAAATTTCTGAAATTCTTTTTCCTGTTTTATTTTCTATTCCTTTAGCTACATTTACAATTATTTGATTCTTTGAAATATATGGTTTTATAAGTCTACAAATATTTCTTATCTGTTGAGAAGGTACACCTAAAACTACTAAGTTAGCACCTTTTATTGCATATTCTATATCTGTTGTCGCCTCTATGCTTTCATTTAAAACGATATTTTCTAGATACTTTTTATTTGTGTGATTATTATTTATTTCTTCACACTGTTGACTTCTTCTTGCCCACATTATAACCTTGTATCCGTTATCATCAAGCACCTTTGCCAAAGCTGTAGACCAACTTCCTGCACCTAGCATACATACCTTTTTCATATGTAACCCTCCCTTAAAATATGATATATTTGTTTAAATTATATTCGGCTATTTCTTTTTTAATTCTAGTCTTCTTTCCTGACCTTTTAAAAGCCTCTTTATATTTTCTTTGTGCTTATATATTACAGAAATAGACAACAATATGCAAACCCATACCCCTACATAATCACTTCTCATATACATAAGAACTGGGAAAAGACACACTCCACAAATAGAAGCAACTGAAACATACTTGGTTACAAGAACTATAATTATAAAAAATAGCATACTTGCAAGGGTTGGTAATGGTGCTATAGCAAGCATAGCACCATATGTTGTTGCAACACCTTTACCACCTTTAAATTTGAGAAACACAGGCCAATTATGTCCTGCTACTACAGCCAAGGCTGCTATGTATTTTGCAAGGTCAGCGTCTAAATGACCTTTATATGCTATGAATATTGCTAATAAAACTGCAATAGTACCTTTGAAATAATCTCCTAAAAATGTTACTAATCCAGCCTTAAAGCCAAAAGTTCTTAAAGCATTCGTTGTTCCTGCATTTTTTGATCCTTGCGTTCTAATATCTATTCCGAATAAAGCTTTGCTAATTATATATGCACTGGATACACATCCTATTAAATAGGCTAATACTATTATTAAAACATATAATAAAAGCACTTTGCGACCCCCCTATTTATCTTCTTTTCTGCTTATACTCAATTTTTATAGACGTTCCTTCAAAACCAAAGTTTTCTCTAAGTCTATTTTCAAGATATCTTGTATAAGAAAAATGAGTCAAATTTATATCGTTTATAAATAGTGTAAAAGTAGGAGGTTTAGTACCTGTCTGTGTTCCATAGTATATTTTCAATCTTCTACCCTTATCAGAAGGGGGCTGATTAAGCATTACAGCCTCTCCTATTACTTCATTAAGAACAGACGTTGTTACTGTTCTATTTTGTTCATAAGCTACTTCTACGACAGTCTGTAAAATCTTATTTATTCTTTGATTTGTAACTGCTGAAACAAAAAGAATTGGTGCATAATTCATAAACGGGAATTTTTCTCTAATTTTATTTCTAAAATTATTCATTGTTTTATTATCCTTTTCTATTAAATCCCATTTATTAACTACAAATATGCATCCCTTACCTTCATCGTGAGCAATTCCTGCAACCTTTGTATCTTGTTCTGTAACACCTTCTGTAGCGTCTATTACTATAAGGACAACATCTGCTCTATCAACGGCACTCATAGAACGTATGACAGAAAATTTCTCCACTCTTTCATAAACCTTGCTTCTTCTTCTAATACCTGCTGTATCTATCAAAAGAAACTTATTATCACCTTTTTCAAAATATGTATCTATCGCATCTCTGGTTGTACCTGCTATTGGGGAAACTATTACTCTATCTTCTCCAAGTATATTATTTAATATCGAGCTTTTTCCTGCATTAGGTTTACCAGTAATTGCGACTTTTATTATATCTTCATCGTATTCCGTATTCATTCCTTCTGGGAAGTTTTCAACAACTTCATCTAATAAATCTCCTAATCCCATGGCATTTGCTCCAGATACTGGTACTGGAGTCCCTAGTCCTAGTTCATAAAAATCATAAATATTATCCTGTTGATTTTTTGAGTCAATTTTATTAACTACTAAAATTACAGGTTTATTTGTTTTTCTTAGTATATCTGCAACCTCTCTATCAGCTGCAGTTAGTCCACCCTTTCCATCAACAATAAATAATATTACATGAGCCATATCTATAGCAAGCATAGCTTGATCTCTCATTTGAGACACTATTATATCATCTGATTTTGGCTCCAATCCACCCGTATCTATTAGCGTGAAATACTTATTTAACCATTCCACTTCTCCAAAAATTCTATCTCTTGTTACACCTGGTGTATCTTCCACTATTGATATTTTATGTCCTGTCAATTTATTGAAAATCGTAGACTTACCAACATTTGGTCTTCCGACTACCGCAACAATCGGTCTATTTTCTGTACTCAATACATCACTTCCTTTTCTTAAACTATTCCGTTTATTTTCATATTTTAAATTAAATCAACCAACTCACTATTATACCCTATTTTCCTATAAATATGTAGTGTTAATATTTTTAGGAAGAGTAATTTTAAATGAAGAACCTTCTCCAACTTTCGATTTTAACTCTATACTTCCGCCCAATGAGATTAATATGTGTTTTACAATAGCAAGGCCTAAACCAGTTCCTTCTATGTCTTTATTTCTGGATTTGCTAACTCTATAAAACCTTTCAAATATTCTTTCTTTTTCCTCATCATCTATTCCTATGCCATTATCTTCAACTGTAATAAAATAATCTTTTTCATTTTCACTGTATATAACTTTTACAAATCCACCCTTTTTATTGTATTTTATACCATTAGTCATTAGATTTATAATAAGTTCTTTAAAATATTGTTTTTGAGTGTATAACAACATCTTTCCATCATAATCTTTATCTAGATTAAACTCAGAAATCAATTGTATACCGTACTTTTTAGATTTTTTATCTAAAATCCCAAATATTCTTTCATTAACTTCTTTAACGTCTACCCATTGAAACTCAAGACCTTCATCACCTTCTATTGAAGATAAAAGAAGTATATCATTTATTAATATTCTAAGCCTGTATGATTCATTTTCTATAATTTCAAGAAATCTCTTTCTCATTTCAGGCTCTATTGTATCATCATTTTCCTTTAATGTTTCAACAAACCCTTGTATAGATGTGAGTGGAGTTTTAAGTTCATGGCTTACATTTGCTGCAAAATCCCTTCTCATATTCTCTAGCTTAATTCTTTCGGTTATATCTTCTATATTTACCACAGATGCAATTAAAATAGTTTTTCTACTATCCATACTTATTGGATCTATTTTTATATTATATATTTTTCCATTTTTTGATTTTATTTCTTTGCTGATATTAGTATCAGAATTAATATTGTATCTTAAAAAATCAAGTATTTTTTCATCTTGTATAACTTCATATATAGATTTATGTTCCACTAGTACTTCTTTAGGACATTCTAAATATTCTTTTGCCTTCTCATTTATAAGAAAGACTTTGTTAGAAATGTCTACAACCAAAATGCCATTAGACACCGATTTTAATATAGAGTTCAATTGAACATTTTTTCCTTCTACTTGATTGAAATATTTTTCTAGTATATCTACCATTTCATTATATTCACTTACAAAACCATTAAATTCAGTATAATAAGATGAACTTAATTTAGCATTGAACTCCATATTTTTTACTTTTTTAAGTGAATTTATAACATCTTGCATAAATCTTTTTACATTAACCATGTCTTTGTACAAGAAAATAATAGTTATCCAAGATAGTATTACAAACACAGTAATAACATTATTAATTTTATCCATTTTGCACTTCCAAACTTATACATACAGTTTAAAGCTAAATTAGTTTATAACCTACACCTCTAATAGTTTCTATGCATTTTTCTTCAGTTTCACCACTATCTAGCTTTTTTCTTAAGTATCTTATATGTACATCTACTGTTCTAGTTTCACCAAAAAATTCATATCCCCAAACTTTATCCAGTAATTCTTCCCTTGTCAAAACTTTTCCTCTATTTTCTATCAACAGTCTAAGTAACTCAAACTCTTTTAAGGTAAGATCTATTTTTTTTCCGGCTTTATAAACTTCCCTTTTTTCGGGATAAAGATCAATATTTCCCGCAGATATACAGTTTCCTTCACTAGCCTTATATCGTCTTAAAACAGTTTTTATTCTTGCTTTAAGCTCTTTTACACTAAATGGTTTCGTTATGTAATCATCTGCACCTTTGTCCAATCCTTCGATTTTATCATCTTCCATATTTTTTGCCGTAAGCATAATTACTGGAAGCTTTGAAATTTCACGATTTTCTCTTATTTTTTTAAGAATTTCTATGCCACTTATATTAGGAAGCATCCAATCCAACAAAACAAGATCTGGTTTTTCTTTTTGCAGAAATTCTAAACCTTCATTACCATCGTCTAGGCAAATCACTTCATATCCAGATATTTCAAGATTGAATTTTAAAAGTTCAAGAATGTGTATTTCATCATCAACTACAAGTATTTTAGCCATTATAACCCCCCTTTTCTTTAAAGGTCGTTATCTTCTCCATGTCCTTCTTTTTTTCTCTTTTGGAGATTTTCTAATTCATTGAAAAATGTATCTAAATCTTTAAATTGCCTGTAAACTGAAGCAAACCTTACATAGGCTATTTCATCTACATCCTTCAATCTCTCCATTACCATTTCACCAATTTTGCTAGATTCTATTTCATCAATATACATTTTATTTATTTCTCCATCTATTGACTCTACAATTTTATCTATATTGGATATAGGCACTGGTCTTTTTTCGCATGATCTAATCAATCCAAACTTTATTTTATCTCTATCAAAAGCTTCTCTTCTTCCATCTTTTTTTATTACCATTACTGGTATCATTTCTATCTTCTCATAAGTCGTAAATCTTTTTTTACATTTCTCACACTCTCTTCTTCTCCTTATAGAAGTAGAATCTATGTGTCTTGAATCAAGAACTTTAGATTCTTTACATTCGCAATATGGACAAAGCATACTTATCACCTCTTTCATTCTTTTAAATTATCTATACTATAAAATTTTCCCAACCAGTATAAAGTATATTTTAAAAATCCACCTATTTTTTGATAATTTCGCACCAAAAAATATTTTAAAATAAATTTTTAAAAATTATAAAATAGGCTCAACCATAAGCTGAGCCTCTTTTGTTTATATTGATATTTTTACTTCTTTCTTCTCAAGAAAGTAGGGATAACCATATCGTCATCTCCTGCTGTTACAGTATCGTCAAAACTGTTAGAGAAAGTTTCTTCTGCCTGTCTTGGCTTTTCAACTTTCTGTGGCTCTTTTACCCTTGGTATTTCATTGTACTTAGGAGTTACAGGCTGTGATGGCTGTCTTCTTAAAGGCGTGCTAAACACATCTTCAGAATCATCCTGTAATCCAGTAGCAACTACTGTTATTACTATTTCATCTCCAAAATCTTCTCTAGTAGCTGCACCAAAGATAATCATAGCATCTGGATCACATTTTTCCTTAATTATTTCAGTAGCTTCACTTACTTCTAATAAACCAAGATCGTTTCCACCAGTTACGTTAATTAGTACACCCTTAGCTCCATCTATTGTAGTTTCTAATAATGGAGATTCTATAGCCTGCTTAGCTGCAGCCAAAGCTCTGTCTTCACCAGAAGCAGTACCCATACCCATATGAGCAAGTCCCTGATCCTTCATAACAGCTTCAACATCAGCGAAATCAAGGTTGATAAGAGCTGCTTCAGATATTAAGCCTGAGATAGCCTGTATGCCTTGTTTTAATATATCATCAGCTTTAGATAAAGCCTCTGTTATAGTCGTTCTCTTTTCTATTATCTGAAGAATTTTATCATTTGGTATCGTGATTAGAGTATCTACATTTTTTCTAAGTTCTATAATACCTTCTTCTGCCTTCTTCATTCTTACTCTACCCTCAAAAGAGAATGGCTTAGTAACAACTGCAACTGTAAGCGCACCTGAATCTTTGGCAATCTGAGCAACTACTGGTGCTGCACCTGTACCTGTTCCGCCTCCCATTCCTGCAGTTACAAATACCATATCTGCACCTTCTATTGCCTTTGCTATTTCATCAGCAGATTCTTCTGCAGCCTTTTTTCCCTTTTCCGGATTGGCTCCAGCACCTAATCCCTTAGTTAACTTTTCACCTATCTGTAATATATTTTCCGCCTTAGATGCTTCTAAAGCCTGCTTGTCTGTATTTACCGCTATGTACTCAACACCCTTAACGCCAGAACTTATCATAACGTTAATAGCATTGTTTCCACCACCACCAACACCAATAACTTTAATATTGGCAGAGCCTGTTTGCTCTTCTAAAAAGTTCAACATTTATAAACCCCCATTCACACTATAGTCTATGTCTAATCAAAAAACATTATTTCCCATATATTTATCATACCGATTATTCAATAGCTAATATGCTAGTATCACTACCGAATAAACATTATTCTATCTATTCTATAATAGCCTATAAAAGGCTATTATTGCAATATATTTTTAAATTTTTTTCATTATTTTATTATTCTATGCATTTTTAGAAGCATTCTTGCTTAATCTTATCATAAATTAGCTCAATTGCATCTCTTTTGCCGAATATTTTACTTGCTTCTGACATTTTTTTCAATTTATTTTCGTCGCATAATAGGTCAAAAATTGTATTTTCAAGTTTTTCAGGAGAAAGTTCTTTTTCTGTTATACAAACACCTCCACCAGCTCTTTCAAGACTCTTAGCATTATATTCTTGATGATTCTCTGCTGTATATGCTTTTGGTACTATTATAGCGGGTATCCCCACTGCTGTCATTTCAGCCATAGATATTGCTCCTGCACTACCTATAACTAAATCAGCTGCTGCTAGATTATCTGCCATTGCATCAAGATATGGAACTATTTTTTGATAATCCTTGAAATTTAATTTTCCATATTGTTCCATAAATTTTTCGTAATATGTTTTTCCTGTAGATATTGTAAATGCAAAATCTTTTTCTATCATTTTTGGAAGTGCCAAAGCTAAAGCATCATTAATTTCTTCTGAGCCACCACTTCCTCCAGCAACAAGTAGCATTTTTTTATCATCTGGTATATTTAATTTTTTTCTTGATGTATGTCTATCGGCATTCAATATATCATCTCTAACTGGATTTCCTGTAAGGTATAGCTTTTTAGATGCAGACTCCGGAAATCTCTTGTGAGAATCTTCAAAACTTGTCATAACAAAATCTACATTTTTAGAAAGCATTTTGTTTGTTATTCCTGGAAATGAATTTTGCTCATGAATACATGATTTTATCCCCATTCTACTTGCTTGAAGAACTACTGAACCACTCACATAACCGCCTGTACCTATTACTAAATCTGGCTTAAACTTTTTGATTATTTTCTTCGATGAAGAAAGTGACTTTAAAAACATCATAAGCCTTTTTACATTTTCAAAATCAATCTTTCTCTTAAAACCCTTAACTTTTATAAATTCTATATCGTATCCATACTTAGGAACTATCTCAGCTTCTATCCCCTCTCTAGTTCCAACAAAAAGTATCTCGACATTTGGATTTTTTTCTTTTATCTTATTTGCTATTGCAATTGCGGGATATACATGTCCTCCTGTTCCCCCACCTGATAATATAACTTTCATATCTTTTCCCTTCTAGTCCTAATTTATCTTTTCTTTAAATTATGGACATTAAGCTTAAAATCATTTCCTCTTTCTTCGTAATTGTTGTACATGCCCCAACTTGCACATGCTGGTGAAAGAAGAACTAGATCATTTTCATTTGCAATTTCATGTGATTTCTTCACCGCTTCATACATATCATTGACTATGTATGTATCTAAAATACCATGCTTATGAGCTGTACTTTCTATTAATTTAGCCGTCTGACCAAGTATTACAACACTTCTCACAAATTTCTTAGCTATTTCAAATAACTCATTAAAGTCACTTCCCTTGTCATATCCGCCTGCAATTAATATTATCGGTCTATCATAAGATTGAACCGCCTTGATAGTTGAATCTGGGTTTGTACCTTTTGAGTCATTCACATATGCTACTCCATCAATAGTTTCTACATACTCTAATCTATGCTCAACAGCCTTAAAAGTTTTCAAAACTTCCTTGATTATTTCTATATCTACTCCATATTCCAAACAAATAGCCATAGCAGCCATTGAATTTTCAAGATTATGTCCTCCTGGAAGGCTAAGTTCCTTAGAGTTCATAACAAACTCTACTTCACCACTTAAATTGGCTACAATATTTTTTTCTTCGTCTAGATATATTCCCTTTTCAAGTTTGCTAGTTCTTGAAAAATATACTAACTTTGCACTACATGACTCTGCCATACTTCTTGTGATTTCATCATCATAATTCAACACACAAATTTCTTGCTCATTCTGCTTTGCAAAAATATTCATCTTTGCTCTTGCATAATTCTCCATAGTATGATGTCTATTCAAGTGGTCTTCTGTTAAATTTAATATTGAAGATACTTTTGGCCTAAATTCTAAAACACTTTCAAGCTGAAAACTAGAAAGTTCTGTTACCATTACCGCACCCTCATTAGCTTCTTCTACTGCCTTTATTGCAGGATTGCCTATATTACCAACTATGTAACTTTCAAACCCTGCTTTTTTTATTATTTCCCCTACAATCGATGTTGTAGTTGTTTTTCCATTTGTTCCTGTTATTCCAATAAAATCAATATTTTTCTTTTTTCCAACTCTATAGGCAAGCTCAATTTCACTAAATACTTCTTTACCTGAGTTTTTGATTTTTACGATATAGTCTAAGTCAAGAGGAACTCCAGGAGATACTACTGCAAAATCTATATCTTCTATATCCTCACTGTTAGGATTTCTTCCAAAAATAAATTCAATTTTTGTAAAGTCTTTAAATTCTTTTTTTATATTTTCAAGTTTTTCTTCTTTCGAGTCGTTTACTATTACTTCGGCTCCATTTCTTAACAAGTATTTAGCTGCAGCTATTCCTGACCTTGCCATACCTACAACTAAAACCTTACTGTTACTAAACAATATATGTCACCTCTATTCATTTTTTTTGCTAAAACATTGCAACTACACCAATCCATGCCAAAACAATAGATACTATCCAAAATATAAACACTACCTTTGTTTCAGGCCAACCGCATTGCTCATAATGATGATGAAGTGGTGCCATTTTAAATATTCTTTTTTTAGTTTTCTTGTAATAAAGAACTTGTAGTATAACAGAAAGAGCTTCTGCAAAATATATGCCTCCTACTATCGGTATAATTAAAACTGAATTTGTAAATAATGCAAAAGCTGTTACCGCACCACCTAAAGCCATAGAACCTGTATCTCCCATAAAAACCTTAGCCGGATTTACGTTAAACCACATGAAGCCGATACATGCTCCTAATGTTGCCGCTGCCATCTGTGATATACCAGCATTATTTGCTATTACAAATGCAAATAAAACAAAAAATGAAGAAACTACGGCAGTTATACCGCTAGCCAAGCCATCAAGTCCGTCTGTTAAATTAACTGCATTAACAGTTCCTAATATAACTATTAACATTACTGGCACATAAAGTATACCTATATTTATACCTGTCTGAGAAAACGGAACTATAAATTGTACTCCACTTCCTATCGTCTTAAATTTGTATATTGAAATTATTAATGCCAAAGCCACTTGTAAAATAATTTTTTGTAATGCAGTAAGCCCTAAAGATCTTGTCATTTTTATTTTTATGAAATCATCTATAAAACCTACCATTCCAAAACCAAACATACATAATAAAGCCATCAATATTTCTGTGCTCAACTTGGCTCTTAATAATGTAGTTATAAGTATTGATATCATCATCATAACTCCCCCCATTGTAGGAGTTCCATTTTTCTTTAAATGTGACTGAGGGCCATCATCTCTTACAGTTTGACCAAACTTAAATTTATGTAGAAAGGGAACTACTATAGGTCCCATTGCCATTACTAATACAAATGCTATTATGGCTGTTAGTGTTAATTCTTTAAATCCTAGCATTTACAACCTCCTTCTAGATGACTAACTATATCTTCAAATTTCATACCTCTTGATGCTTTTACAAGAATAGTATCATCTTTTTCAACTATATTATCAATAGCTTCAATAAGCTCTTCTTTTCTTTCAAAGTGATATACTTTACTTAGGTCGAAACCTCTTTCTTTTGCCTCAATTCCTATAAACTTTGCAGCTTCTCCCGTAGTAATTATCAAATCTGCCTTGTCAATTGCTTGAAGCCCTACCTTTCTATGTCCTTCTTCTGCAAAATTTCCCATTTCCAAACAGTCCCCAAATATTGCTACTCTTCTTGTATTATAAAGCTTTAAAACTTTTAAAGATGCAATCATAGAGTCTGGGCTTGCATTATACACATCATTGATTATAGTGTATTTATCTGTTTTTATTATATCTTGTCTATCTTTTGTAGGAATAAAATTCATAAGTCCACTTCTTATATCTTCAAATTTCATTCCCATTGAAATACCCACTAGTATGGCAGACATAGCATTGTATACATTATGTTCTCCAAGCGTTGGTATCTTAAATTCAATATGTTCTTCAATTCCTTCAATCTTAACTGTGAAAACAGTTGTATCTTTTCCTAATACGTCTGAACTTACCAAAGAGATTGTGTTATTTTTATTTTTTCCAAAAGAATATACGGTATATCCTTCCTTATCACCATCCATATAGTCTTTATATACTTGTGAAAGGAATTTATCATCTCCATTTACTATAAGAGTAGAACCTTTGTCAAAGTAAGTTTTTATTTCCATTTTCGCTTTGAAGATGCCCTCTTGAGAGCCTAAAAGTTCAATATGAGACATACCTATATTTGATATTACACCTATTTTAGGCCTTACTATGTCTACAAGATATTCTATTTCTCCAAATCCGCACATTCCCATTTCAATTACTGCACACTCATGCTCCCTGTTCAAATTGAATAGTGTAAGCGGAACACCAAATTGATTATTTAAGTTTTTTTCATTTTTTAATGTTTTAAAATTGTTAGAAACTACAGAGTATATCATATCTCTAGTTGTAGTCTTTCCAACACTCCCCGTAATACCTATTACTGGTATATCAAATGCTCCTCTATAATACTTCGCTATTTGACCAAGTGCTATTTCAGTATTATCTACCTTGATTACTGAAGCTTCTTCTAACTCATTTGTTAAAAAAGTTTCGTCACTAATCAAAAATACTCTACAACCTAAATCATAGGCTGATTTTATATACTTATGTCCATTTTGACTTTCACCCAATATAGCTATAAACATTGAGCTTTCATTGGCTTCTCTGCTGTCTATAACTATTTTCTTTATTTCATAATTATTGTCACCACAGATTAATTTGCCTTCTGTTGATTTTAAGATTTCTTCAACTGTTAAGCTAATCATCTTTTCCTCCTAATTTTTCGCTTTTAAATAAATGCCTTTTAAATAAAGACGCACATACATATATTATTAAATAATAGAGTTTTTTTCAATCTTTTTTTACTTAAAAGCTGTTTTAACATATATTATATTACCAGTTTTATTTTCTTTCTGCCACTCTTAATTTAGCACTTCTAGATCTAGGGTTCAACTTTATTTCTTCTGCAGTAGGAAGTATTGGCTTTCTTGTAATTATTTTCACTTCACTTACTTTGTCGCATTGACAGAAAGGTAGCTCTGCTGGACATACACAATCTAAACTAAGGTGTTTATATTCTTTTTTTACAATCCTATCCTCTAAGGAATGGAATGTTATTATACATATTCTTCCTCCTGGATTCATTATAGAGACTGCGTCATCTATCATTTTACTTATTACTCCAAGCTCATTGTTAACTTCTATTCTTATAGCCTGAAAAGTTCTTTTTGCTGGATGTGGTCCATCTATTCTTGCCTTTTTAGGTATTGCTTTTTTAATTATTTCTACAAGTTCATAAGTTGTATCTATTGTCTTTTCTTCTCTCGCCTCAACTATAAACTTGGCTATTCTCTTTGCCCAATTTTCTTCGCCATATTCTTTTATTATTCTGTAAAGTTCTTCTTCCGAATATTCATTTACAACATCCCATGCTGAAAACTCGCATCTGCTATCCATTCTCATATCTAATTGAGCATCATTCATATAAGAAAAACCTCTTGCGGCTTCATCTAGCTGATGTGAGGAAACTCCAAGATCAGCTAAAACACCATCAATGCCTTCTATTCCTAATTTTTTTATTTCTTCCTTTATATTTTCAAAATTGCTATGAACTATAATTACCCTATCAGCAAATTCAGCAAGTCTTTCTCTTGCAACATTTATGGCATTTATATCTTGATCAAAACATATCAACTTTCCTTCTCCAGAAAGTCTCTTAGCTATTTCTTTGCTATGACCTGCACCTCCCATTGTGCAATCAACATAAATACCATCCTTTTTTATATTTAAATTATCTATGCACTCATTTAAGAGTACCGAAACATGATTAAATTCCATTTTTACTCCTTTTTGATAAAATTATATGAAGTACTATTCCTACTACAAATCCTATAAGACTTATAAATTGTGCCATTCTTATTGGTCCTAACATAAGAGAGTCTGTTCTTAGACCTTCTATAAAAAACCTTCCAAATGAATATAGTATTATATATTCAACAATTATATATCCATCATATTTTTTCTTTTTTCTTCTTAAAAATATTAAAATGAATATAAGTAAATCCCATATTGATTCATACAAAAAAGTTGGATGTACTCTTTGACCGTCTACCATTATACCCCACGGAAGCTTAGTAGGTCCACCATGAGCTTCTTTATTTATAAAATTACCCCATCTTCCTATAGATTGAGCAAGAGGAACTCCTAAAATAACAGTATCTGCTAGCTTGAAGAAATCTATTTTTCTTATTTTAGAAAATACAATTCCGGTAAGTATCCCAGCAATTATTCCTCCATGTATGGCCAAACCACCTTCCCTTATATTGAAAATTTCCATAATATTTCCAGAGTATTGACTCCAACTAAATATTACATAGTATATTCTAGCACCAACTACACCAAGAGGAATTAAAAATAAAGCCAAATCAATAATATCTTCTTCTTTTAATCCAACTCTTTTACTTTCCTTTAATGATATTGATACTGCTACTACCATCCCTATGGCTATCAATATGCCATACCACATTATATCTACTCCAAATATAGAAAATGCTACTCTATCCAAATTCTTTCCTCCATAAATTTATTTTTCTTTTATTTTTATTCTTTAGGCTCTACTATTGAAAGAACGCTATTTTCTTCTTTAAAAAATTCATTTAGTCTTTTTATTACATCGCAAACTTCTACTTCTTTAAGTATTTCTAAATAATCAAGGAAGTTTATACCTCTAAACATATAATTTAAAAAATTATCCGCTATATATGTAATCGAATCAAAAGATTTTAAAAATTTTCCTATTTTCTTTTTCTTAGTTATCTCAAATTCATACTTATCGATACCTCTTTTTCTAAGTTCATCTATGTAAATATCAACTCTATTTTTAAGCTCAATTGGGTCTTTGGATGCACCTGCAGCTATAGCATAGGCATAATCTTTTTGACAAAGATAGCCACCTGAAATTCCACCAACTACTAGACCATCATTATAAAGTTGCTGATAAAGTTCACCACTTGAAGAAAATATAATATCGAATAGTATATCTGTAACTATTTCCTTCTTTAAACTATCTCTCGGATTTATGTTTTCAAATTTATCTTTATATCCGATATAAAAAATTGGCATTGATACAGTATATTTTTCAACTATCAATTTTTGTTTTACTCTATCAGGTTCTTCTTCCTTTACCCTAATTATATTTGTGTCCGAATTCAGTTTTAAATTATTTGCTTCATTAATTGTATCCATAAGTTTCTTTTCTTCTAAGTCACCCACAATAAATAGCTTCATATTAGCAGGATTATAAAATGTATTATAACACTTATAGAGTTCTTCTGCTGTAATCTTATTGATACTCTCCACAGAACCTGCTATATCAATATTGGTATTATGTTTTGAATACATAGCCTTTAAACAATTCAGATACACGTTCCAATTTGGATCATCTTCATACATCTTTATTTCCTGGGAAATAATACCTTTTTCTTTATTTACATTTTCATCGGTATAGTATGGAGTTTGAACATACTCTATTAGGTGCTTCAAAGATGGATAAAATGACTCTGTTGCAGAAAATAAATATGCCGTCATAGTAAATCCTGTAAACGCATTTGCATTTGCTCCATTCTCTGCAAAGCTATCAAAGGCATTTTTTCCATCTGCTTGTTCAAACATTTTATGCTCAAGAAAATGCGCAATACCTTCACTAACCCTTATAGGCTTTTCTTCTCCTATTGGAACAAATTCTAAATCATTTGAACCAAAATCAACACCTAATACTGCATATTTATTAGAAAAACCTCTTTTAGGTATAAAAAAAACTTCAAGTCCATTCTCTGTCTTTTCATAGTAAAGTTCTTCATTTATAACGTCATTATAAATCTTTTTCACAGATTCCCTCCTAACCTAGAATTACTGCTTATTTTATATAATAAAAAGTATCTTCTATTATATTTTTCATTGCATCAACAATATCTTCTCTTGTAACTTTTGAGACATAATTTACAACATCTTCAAATTTTAAGCTAGTTTTGCTTATAAATTGATTATAGGTAAAATCTGATTCTCCTGAAATAGAATCATAAGATGCCCTAAATCCATTCAGTATGCTTTTTTTTGCATTTTCTATATCCTTATCACTAAAGTTACCTTTCTTAACATCATCAAGTTCTTTTGTAATAAGCTTTAATGCTTTTTCATATAAGTCCACTTCTATACCCGCACTCACCAACATCAGCCCCTTTGATTTTTCCAAAGTTGAATGAGCATAGTAACACATACTTTCTTTCTCTCTAACATTATTAAAAAGCTTTGAATGTGGCCCCCCACCAAAAATACTATTTCCGACCATTAAACTATAATATTTTTTGTAATCCTTATAGTCAACTCTTGTTCTATATCCCATTGCAAGTTTGCCTTGATTTGTTCCTATTATTTCTGTGGTGTAGGTAACATTTTCAGGTTTCTTAAAAATATCTTCTCTTTTTATAGTCTCTATTATTCCTCTATTGAATTTAAACTTATTTTTGCATATTTCTAAAACCATATCTTCATTAAAATCTCCCTCTATACTTATATATATATTAGAAGTTGATATAAAATCAAAATATGTATCCGCTATATCTTTTGCTGTTATCGCTTCTAAATCTTCTACATACCCTGTTTGGTCTATAGCGTAATTTTCTCCCTTACACATTTCTTCAATACACCTCAATAATGCATAAGATTTTTTATCATTTATTTTTGACTCAATTTCATCTTTCAGAGCATTTTTTTCTATTTCTATCATAGATGGATTAAATTCTCCGTCTACTATCATAGGTTTATTTACTATTTCATTTATAAAATCTATAACATCTTCAAAAATAGGTTCATCTAAATAATCATCAGATATACTTAAAAATTTAAAAAACGTAAGAGCTTTTTCGCCATGCTTACTTACTCCCATATTCATCGATAAGCCATATAGCTCATCCATTTTTCTAGACAATTCTTTCATGCTAGGATACTTACTGCAAGCTATAGACATCATATTGCATAATAAAGAAATCTTTGTAACTTCTTCTCTTTTTAGATTTCTAGCAAAATATATTGAGATTAAATTTGATTTAAACTTTGAATTTTTTATTAAAGCTAATGTGACCCCTCTATCCAAGTCAAACACATTAATATCAGACATATAATCATTCTCCTTATTTAAAATTCTCACAGGCGCATAAGTTATATTAAAAATACATCTTTGAAACATTTCATATTCAATACTAGCTACTTTAAATTCATTTAATTATTATTTGACAAGGTTATTGTCTTTTAATATGATAAAAAACAAATTTTTATATGCGTCTTTTTTAACCATTCTATTATTATACCATAAATTTAGCCTTAGGTGAATTCACTCGTCTAGCAAGCTTATCACACACTATCGAATTAACTGTATCTAAGTATCATTTTAAATAAAAAGAAATAGCTACCCTATTTGAAAATTTTTTTTATTTTTAAAATTGTAGTTTACTATTTTTGTTAATAGAATTACTGCTATTAATGTGTTTTATTAATATGAATAGCAATTCAATCAGATTTCCAATATAAATGTATAAATTGAAAAAAATATTCATTTTGTATTGTTTTTTCAAGTTCACAGTTGTATAATTAAGGCATAAATTTTACTACTTGGAGGTGAAGTATGTTTATTAAATCAAAATATATTGTACTTGAAAATAGAGTTCTTGAGAACGGGGCTCTTGAAATAAATGATGGAAAAATTAAAGCTATACTTGAAAATTCAGAAAATATTACAGAATATATAGATTACGGAGATTCTATTATCGGTCCTGGTTTTGTAGATACACATATACATGGTTATTCCGGACACGATATAATGGATAAAAATGTTGAAGGTTTAAAAGTTATTAGCAATGAAATATTAAAAACTGGAGTTACATCTTTTCTACCTACTACACTAACTGATACTACAGAAAACTTAAACGAAATTGTAAAAATAATAGGAGATAACAAAGAAAATTGCAGAGGAGCAAAAATAAGAGGAATATTTCTAGAAGGACCTTTCTTTTCACTAAAATATAAAGGTGCTCAAAATCCAGACTGCTTTTCTATTCCAGATATAAAAAAATTGAAAAAATGGCAAGAACTCTCTGGAGGCATTATAAAAAAAATTGCTATTGCTCCTGAGCTAGAAGGTTCTGAAGATTTTATTAAAGAAGCTAAAAAATTAGGTATCTATGTCGCCATCGGTCATACTGATGCTAGTTATAATCAAGCTAAAAGTGCAGTTGATGCCGGAGCAAATATTTTTGTTCACACATATAATGCTATGAGCCCTCTACACCACAGAAAACCTGGCGTTGTGGGAGCTGCTCTTACTTTAAACAATGATGTGTATGCCGAATTAATTTGTGATGGTCATCATGTCCACCCAGTAGCTGCAGATGTTTTAATCAAATGTAAGGGTACAAAAAATGTAGCTCTTATTACAGACTGTATGATGGCAGGTGGGATGAACGACGGAAATTATAAACTTGGAAATTTCGATGTTAAAGTCGAAGATGGAACAGCTAAACTTGAAAGTGGAAATCTTGCTGGTTCTATTTTAAAATTAAAAGATGGTCTTAAAAATCTTATTAATTGGGGAATTGCTTCACCATTCGAGGCAATTCAAATGGCATCACTAGTTCCCGCTAAGTCTGTTGGAATTGATGATATCTGCGGAAAAATAGAGCTTGGAAGAGAGGCAGATTTAGTAATTTTAGACAATAATTACGATATAAAAGCTGTTTATCTTGATGGTAAAAAAATCGATTAATAAAAAAATCTTGTCATGTTTTATGACAAGATTTTTTTATTAATCGAAATATTTTATATTATAGGATATTTAAACATTAAACTTAAATAGTATTACATCCCCATCTTTTACTACATAATCCTTACCTTCAAGCCTCACTAAACCTTTTTCTTTGGCTGCAGACATAGTTCCATGCTCTATAAGATCTTCATAAGCTATAGTTTCAGCCTTTATAAATCCTCTTTCTATATCAGAGTGTATCTTTCCACCAGCCTGAGGTGCTTTTGTACCCTTTTTTATTGTCCATGCTCTTACTTCTTGTTGACCTGCAGTAAGGAAAGATATTAATCCTAATAAATGATATGATGCTTGTATTAGTTTGTCAAGACCAGACTGAGATAAGCCTAAAGTTTCAAGAAATTCAGCTTTTTCTTCTTCTGTTTCCAATTCAGCTATTTCTGCTTCTATTTGAGCTGATACTACAACTACATCTGAATTTTCTGTAGCAGCAAATTCTCTAACAGCTTTAACCATATTATTATCTTCACCATCGTTAAGAAGATCATCTTCAGATACATTAGCAACATATATAACTGGCTTAGAAGATAAAAGATCTAATGTCTTAACAAAAGCCCATTCATCTTCACTCAAATCCATAGTTCTTATACTCTTTCCTTCTTGAAGAGTTTCCTTTATTCTATTTAGAATATCTAATTCAGATTGTAATTTTTTATCAGCCTTCAAAGCTTTTGTAGTCTTTGCAATTCTTCTATCTAAAATTTCTTCATCAGAGAATATAAGTTCAAGATTAATTGTTTCAATATCTCTTAATGAATCTATTGAACCGTCAACATGTACTACATTTGTATCTTCAAAGCACCTTACAACATGAACTATAGCATCAACTTCTCTTATATTAGATAAAAACTTATTTCCTAATCCTTCACCTTTTGATGCACCTTTTACAAGACCTGCAATATCAACAAATTCTATAGCAGTTTGCACTATTTTTTTAGAATCATAAAGTTCTTTAAGTTTATTCAATCTATTATCTGGTACAGACACTACTCCTACATTCGGATCTATCGTACAGAAAGGATAGTTAGCAGACTCCGCTCCCGCCTGTGTAATTGCGTTAAATAGAGTACTCTTACCAACATTTGGTAATCCTACAATTCCTAATTTCATAATTTTTACCTCCAAAATATATTTCTAACATATAATTAAGCTTATTTTTATATTTACTTTTCA
>JAHHSS010000079.1 GCA_020025095.1 Peptostreptococcus sp. | reverse complement strand
TTTAAATTCTATGTTAATAATTATTTTTTGATTTTTTAAAAATATAAAAATGAATCTACACAAAATATTTATATGAAGTATAAAAGAAATATTTTATGATATTTAAATATACAAAATAAAAGCGTCTGTTTAAAAGGCAGATGCTTTTTTATTGTTTTATATAAAAACACCTAAATAGCATAGGATTAAAGATATTTAAACATATTTCAAAATATGGTATAATAGAATAGTTACAATGCGTGATAGTGTGGGTTTTTGTATGCTTATTTACTTATTACAGGATTTAAGCGCATTAAAAAAATATTTGACTAAAATAAAGAGGGATAAATTATGAAAAATATTAGTATAAATTCTGACTATATTAAGCTAGACCAGTTTCTTAAGCTAGCTGATATTGTTATGTCAGGTGGAGAAGCAAAAGTGGTAATAATGAGTGAAGAGGTTTTGGTTAATGGTCAAACCTGCACTCAAAGAGGTAAAAAATTAAGAACGGGAGACACAGTTGAATATAAAGGTCAACAGTATGTTGTTAAATAATTAAAATTTTAAATAGATAATAAAGTTGTAAGTACTTGTAGCTTTATTATTCTAGCTTAAGTGAATTTTAAGATGTAAATATGAAGTAGGTGTTAGATTGCATATAAATAGTTTAAAACTTGTGAACTATAGAAATTATGATAGTTTACTAGTTGATTTTAATAAAAACATTAATTTAATACTTGGAAAAAATGGTCAGGGAAAAACTAACATAGTTGAATCTCTAACACTTATGTCTATAGGTAAATCTTTTAGAACTAATAGAGATAGGGAACTTATTAAATTTGGAAGTGAGAACCTTTATGCAGGATGTTCTTTTTCAAGAAATGGGATAGACAAAAAAATTGAGGTAGTCGTTACAAAAAATAAAAAAGGCATTAAGGTTAACGGTGTATCAATAAAATCTATCCAAGAGTTATTAGGAAATCTTAATGTAGTTGTCTTTTCTCCTGAGGATTTAAAACTTGTAAAAGATGGTCCTAGAGAAAGAAGAATATTTATAGACAAAGAAATAAGTCAAATTATGCCTAGATATTATAGTCTTCTTACAAATTATAATAAAATTTTAAATCAAAGAAATAGGCTTTTAAAGTTACAAAAAATAGATGAAAACTTGCTTGAAGTATATGATTGCAATTTATCTAAGTATGGCGGAGAAATATATTCTATAAGAATGAGCTTTATTGAAAAGTTATCTAGAATTTCTAATAAACTTCACAAGAATCTCACTTCTGAAAAAGAAAATCTAACAATAAGTTATAAAAATCAGTTGGATATTGATATTGAAACTTCGTTAAGAGATATAAGAAATCAGATGATGGATAAGCTTTTATCTTCAAGAGAACATGATATGATGAATAGAAATACTAAAATAGGTCCTCATAGAGATGATTTAGGTATTTTTATAAATGATGTAGATGTAAGACTGTATGGCTCACAAGGGCAGCAAAGAACGGCTTCAATTTCATTGAAGTTGTCTGAAATTGAATTAATAAAGATGGAGTTGGGAGACTACCCTGTTTTGATACTAGATGATGTGTTTAGTGAACTTGATCAGAATAGGCAAAAGATGTTAGTTGAAAAACTCAATAATATACAAATGTTTGTTACATCAGCAGATCCGTTACATAAGAACATTTTAGGAAAAGATGGTTATACGATTTTCCATATAGATGACGGAAAGGTGCTGAAAGTTGAAAATGGAGGTAATTAGATGGCAAAACATGAATATGGTGCAGATCAAATTCAGGTCTTAGAGGGCTTAGAAGCAGTCAGAAAAAGGCCAGGAATGTATATAGGGTCTACCGGTCCAAGAGGCCTACATCACCTTGTGTATGAGGTCGTAGACAATAGTATAGACGAGGCTTTGGCAGGAAACTGCTCGGAAATATATGTATCTTTAAACGGGGATGGTAGCGTCACAGTATCGGATAATGGTAGAGGGATACCAGTTGAAATACACCCTAAGACTGGGCTTTCAACTTTAGAAACAGTACTGACTGTTCTTCATGCCGGCGGAAAATTCGGTGGAGGAGGATACAAGGTATCTGGTGGTCTTCATGGGGTAGGTGTATCAGTTGTAAATGCACTTAGTACTTGGCTTGTAGCAGAAGTTGTAAGAGATAAAAAATTATATAGACAGAAATACGAAAAGGGTGTTGCTGTTACTAAGCTTGAAGAAATGGAAGCTCCTGAGGGAAAAAATAGTGGAACTTCAATAACTTTTCTTCCTGATCCAGAGATATTCGATGAAACAGTATTTAATTACGATACTCTCGAATATAGATTTAGAGAACTTTCATTCTTAAATAAAGTAATAAAAATAACTTATGAAGATAAAAGAGCGGAACATGAAAAGATAAAGACATTTCATTATACAGGAGGTCTTGTAGAGTATATTAAATTCTTGAATAGAACAAAAACGACTCTTCATGATCAAATAATTTATGTTGATAAGATGGCAGATGATTGCACAATAGAGCTGGCCCTTCAATATACAGATGCGTATTCTGAAAATATTTATTCATTTGCCAATAATATAAATACTCATGAGGGTGGAGTTCATCTTGCAGGGTTTAAAACAGCAATCACAAAAGTAATAAATGACTACGCTAGAAGAAATAATATACTCAAGGAAAAAGACTCAAATCTTTCAGGAGATGATATAAGAGAAGGACTTACGGCTATAGTTTCTGTAAAACTTCCTGAACCTCAGTTTGAAGGACAGACAAAGACAAAGCTGGGAAATACTTTTATGAGAGGTCTTGTAGAGAGTATTACAAACGAAGAAGTAGGAGCATTTCTTGAAGAAAACCCAAATGTTGCAAAGGTAATAATAGATAAGTGCTTAAGAGCTCAAAGGGCGAGAGAGGCTGCTAAAAGGGCGAGAGAGCTTACAAGAAGAAAGAGTGTGTTAGATATGACATCTCTTCCAGGAAAGCTTGCTGATTGCTCTGAGAAGTCGCCAGCGCTAAGTGAGATATTCCTTGTCGAAGGGGATTCTGCCGGTGGATCTGCGAAAGCTGGTAGAGATAGAAATACACAAGCGATACTTCCTTTGAGAGGTAAAATTTTAAATGTTGAAAAATCAAGACTTGATAAAATTCTTGCTTCGGAAGAAATAAAAAATATGATTACAGCTTTTGGTTGTGGAATAGGTGATGAATTTGATGAATCAAAACTTAGATATCACAAAATAATAATAATGACCGATGCCGATGTAGATGGTGCTCATATTAGAACGCTTCTTCTGACTTTCTTCTTCAGATATATGAGACCGTTGATAGAAGAAGGATATGTATATGCAGCTCAACCACCTTTATACAAAATTAAAAAATCAAAGAAGGATTACTATGCATTCTCAGATAGAGAACTTTCAGATACTCTTGATGAAATAGGTAGACCAGGCACAGAAGTATCTCGTTATAAAGGTCTTGGAGAAATGAATGCTGAACAGCTTTGGGAAACAACTATGGATCCAAATTCAAGAACTCTTCTTCAGGTTACTATAGATGATGCTATAGTTGCGGATGAGGTATTCTCAATGCTCATGGGAGATAAAGTTGCTCCGAGAAGAGAATTCATTGAAGAAAATGCAAAGTTTGTCAGAAACTTAGATATATAGGAGGTTGGCTGATTAATGGAAAAGACAAGTAAAATAATTCCGATAGAGATATCGGATGAAATGAAAAAATCATATATAGATTATTCTATGAGTGTTATAGCAGGTCGTGCGCTTCCTGATGTAAGAGATGGTTTAAAACCAGTTCATAGAAGAATACTTTATTCAATGAGTGAACAGGGGATTACTCCAGATAAACCATTTAAAAAATCTGCGCGTATCGTCGGTGATGTTTTGGGTAAATACCATCCTCACGGAGATAGCTCAGTATATATGGCAATGGTAAAGATGGCTCAGGATTTCTCTACAAAGGAACTTTTGGTAGATGGGCAAGGAAACTTTGGATCAGTAGATGGAGATAGTCCAGCTGCTATGCGTTATACAGAGGCAAGAATGAGTAAGCTCGCACTAGAGCTTCTTAGAGATATAGAAAAAGATACGGTTGATTTTGGTCCAAACTTTGATGAAACTTTAAAAGAACCACTAGTACTTCCATCTAGATATCCAAATCTTCTTGTAAATGGCTCAAATGGTATTGCAGTAGGAATGGCTACATCTATACCGCCACACAATCTTGGTGAAGTAATAGATGCAACAGTTCACTATATAGATAATCAAGAGTGTGAAGTAGAAGAATTGATGAGCATTATTAAGGGACCAGATTTTCCTACAGCTGCTACAATAGTAGGAACTGAAGGGATAAAAAATGCTTATAGAACAGGTAGAGGTAAGGTAAGAGTAAGAGCAAAAGCTGAAATAGAGGAGCTTCCAAAAGGAAAGCAACAGATAGTAGTAACAGAAATACCATATCAGGTAAACAAAGCTAGACTTGTAGAAAGAATAGCAGAGCTTGTAAAGGAGAAAAGGGTAGAGGGTATATCTGATCTTAGAGATGAGAGTAGTAGACATGGTATGCGAATTGTTATAGAACTAAAGAGGGATGTAAATGCCAATATAGTTTTAAACAATCTTTATAAGCACTCACAGTTAGAAGATACATTCAGTATAATAATGCTTTCTCTTGTAGATGGAACACCTAGAATATTGAATTTAAAACAGGTAATAGCATACTATGTAGAACATCAAAAAGAAGTAATTACAAGAAGAACTAAGTTTGAATTAAATAAAGCTCAAGCAAGAGCTCATATACTTGAGGGATTAAAAATTGCTCTTGATAATATAGATAGGGTAATAAGCATAATAAGAGGATCTCAGAATGGTCAAATTGCTAAAGAAAAACTTATGGAAGAATTTTCTCTTACAGAAGTTCAGTCTCAAGCAATTCTAGATATGAGGCTTCAAAGGCTTACTGGTTTAGAAAGAGATAAAATAGATAAAGAATATGATGAATTAATGGAAAAAATAGCGTATTTACAGAGCATATTAGCTGATGAAAACAAGCTATTCTCAGTAATAAAAGATGAAATGTTAGCTATAAAAGATAAGTTTGCGAAAGATAGATTAACAGAGATTAAACCTGCAGAAGGCGAATTTGATATAAAGGATTTATTCGAGGAAGAAGAAGTTGCTATAACTCTTACACATCTTGGATATATAAAAAGACTTCCAGCAGACACATATAAAAGTCAAAAAAGAGGTGGAAGAGGAATATCAGCTCTTACTACTAGAGAAGAAGATTTCGTGACAGACTTAATATCTACAACTACACATTCTGTTATGTTATTCTTTACAAATAGAGGTAGGGTATACAAGTTAAATGCCTATGAGGTTCCAGAAGGAAAGAGAACTTCAAAGGGAACAGCTATAGTTAATCTTCTTCAACTTAACCCTGGAGAAAAAGTAGCGAGAACAATATCTTACAATCCTGATGATGATAATAGAGAAGATTCAGAATACCTAATAATGGCAACTAAAAATGGTATTGTGAAGAAGACTCGTATAAGTGAGTTTAAAAATATTAATAAATCAGGTCTTATCGCAATTAACCTAAAAGACGGAGATGAGTTAATAGGCGTTAAGATGGCTAATGGTGAAGAAGAAATAATGCTTGTAACAAAAGAGGCGATGAGCATAAGATTCAGTGAAAAAGATGTAAGACCTATGGGTAGAGCTGCAACAGGAGTTAAGGGAATAACTTTAAGTAAAGGTGATATAGTTGTTTCTATGGATCTTGTAAGCGAAGGAAAAGATCTTCTTGTAATAAGTGAAAACGGATTTGGAAAGAGATCTGATATAGATGAGTACAGACCACAGATAAGATCTGGTAAAGGTATAAAGACTTACAATATTACAGCAAAGACAGGTAAAATAGTAGGCGCAACACTTGTAAATGAGGACGATGAAATCATGATGATAAATTCTGATGGTGTTTTAATTAGAATAAGAGTAGATGAAATTTCTATCTATGGAAGAATTACAAGTGGTGTAAAACTTATGAGAACTGATGAAGAGGTCGAAGTAGTATCTATAGCAAAATTAAAAAGAGAAGACGATATAGATTAGAAGGTAGGAGGCTTACTATGTCATTGAATATAAATTCAAAATATAGAGATGATAGTGATAGTTGGGTTGTTGAATTATCAGGAGAGTTGGATGTATCCTGTGCAGACAGTCTAAAGAAAGAGCTTGATAGAAATATTGAAGAAAAATTTTCTGATGTAAAGTTTGATATGTCTAATTTGCAATATATTGATTCAACAGGAATAGGGATTATAGTTGGAACAATGAAAAAGCTGAAAAGCGGAGAAAAAAATATTACAATATTAGAAGCTAAAGACAATGTAAAAAAAATATTCAAAATAACTGGTCTTGACCAGATTATACATATGGAGGGGTAGTCGTGGAATACGAAATGATTAGTATGAATATATCAAGTAATCCTAATTTTGTATCAGTAGTAAGACTGACAACTTCAGGTATTGCAA
>JAHHSS010000078.1 GCA_020025095.1 Peptostreptococcus sp. | reverse complement strand
CAAAGCCCCACTTCTTTCCTAAAGAGTTTGTAACCCACAATTCCATACCACCATCTTATAGATATCTAATAATAACCTTGGTTATAATATAACTCATAACCACCTTCAGTGTGTTGTAATTACTGATATTTTTGATTATTTATCACATAATATATTTTTTCGTGGTAAGTTATATTTTGTGTAATCTTTTGTACGGTGGACAAATCGTGGACATAAATATTAAAATAAGGAAGAGCTCAAGAACTCTTCCTTTCTTTTTACTGCATATACCCTTTACCATCAAATATATATTCAGTTCCATCCTGGATTAATGAACAATCAGATATCATACTTCCATCATCATCAAAATAAAACTTATGGCCATTATACTCAAGCCACCCCATATGCATATATCCATTAGAATTAAAATAGTACCATTTATTGTTGTACTCTAACCAGCCTGTATGCATAGAACCGTTATTATTGAAATAAAACCAATTGTTATTATACTTCAACCATCCTGTAATCATTTCTTTGGTCTTAGGATCTATATAATACCATTTATTTTTATCTTTTAACCAACCACACACTTTTTTACTGTTCTTATAAAATACCCATTTATTATGCTCTTTTTTCCACCCTTCATTTGTAGATGTAGATACTCCACAGTAGCGCGGTCTTGCATACCCTCTTATATACCCCCACGCAATCGGTATTTCTCTTTTTTTAACGGATTCGTTATTATTACCTTCAATAACAGTTATTCTTCCATTTGAAACGCTCTCTACTAATCCTATATGATCCGCCCAACCATCATTAGGTTGTGTGCTATCATCCCAATTAAAGCAAATTATATCTCCCGGAATAGGAGTAATACAACCATCTTCAATCCATATTCCTTTTTGCTTAAATATGTCAATAAACCTCTGCACGCTACACTCCTTGCCTATCTTATCAACTAACCCACATTGGATAGCTGCTGCTGATATAGTAGTTGCACACCATTCATCAGTGTATTTTACCTTATACCCTCTAGGTAAAGGTTGGTGATTATTATAAATGTCTATTATATCCTTATGCTGTCTATTTGCTTCAGACTTACCCAACCAAGCATTCAACTTATTTATCATTTTTTGAGCTTCATTAGAAACTGCTGTAGTGGATTCAATTATATCTTCTGTTGCTATATTTGATGTACTTCCACCTCCACTTATAATTGATGGGTAATTAAGATACGCTATGTTTACATCTACTCCACCTTCTCCAGTATTTCCTATTCCAGATACTCTTCCTTGGTTTGAGTACTGCCACATTCCCACTTGACCTAAACCTGAATATCCTACTCCTAAATTAATATCTCTCCATCTAGCTATCCATAAATCATATTTTTTCAACCTATACATATCAAATTTACTATTAAACCAAGACATCATTGAGTAGATTCCTGTATAGTAACCGGCATTTTCAACCTCTTTACAAAAAGCCTCTGCTATATCGGTTCTCAGCTTATTACCTAGGAAGCCTTGATATTTATTATCTTCTAGGTCAAGATATGCTGGATAATCCAGCTTCTTATCTTTTAATAACTTAACAAACTCCCTAGCTTCTCTTTTTGCTTGTTCTACATTAGTAGCATAACAATACCAATATGCTCCTACTCCTAACCCTGTAGCTTTGGCATAATTATAATTTTTATCCCAACAAGGGTCCTTTCCACTTGCTCCTGAACCTGCTTTTATAATAACAAAATCAATCCCGCTATCCTTGGCTTTTTTAAAATCACAATTACCGTTATATTTACTTATGTCTACACCCTTTAAACTCATATCGTTATCTCTCCTTTCTTATTTTTACATAAAAAAATAGACAGTTTATAGACTTATCTAGGTCTGTATGATCCTAGTGAGCATTGTTAAGAGGCCGAACCATAACTCTCAAATTTATAAAATAGTTTTTAGCTAAAATTCGTGACATAAAAAAATAGATAGTGTATAGACTCCCCCGGTCTACACACTAACAATATAGACCATTTTACGGGGTATTGGAATCACTATCTATGTATTCATTTTCCTTTTTTCTATTATTTACAAACTGTTCAAAATTATTTAAGAAAATCTTAAATGGGCCCACGTTCACTCCCATTTTATCGAGATTTTCTATAACTGACTTAAATTCTAAAATTAAATAACCAATATATAGGGTATATACAAGCATTATCCCTGCATCTCCAGGTATAATTACCGCCAATGGTATTAAAGCTATCATGGATATCAATGATATTATTTTTCTTAGTATCCCATATATTCCGGTTTTACTCTTAAAATCTATATCCTTATTTATTATTGCGGCAACAGTCCCGCTTATAAAATCTAACCCCATTAATATAGCTAAAACAGCAAGTAAATATAAAAGTTTACCATCTTGTGTTAGCATGAAATTTCTTAATATATCTAACATTATCTCACCTCATCTAAAAATATTTTTTCTAACTTTTCTATTCTTTTTTCTAACTTTTCTATTTTATTGTTTTGTTGTTTAACTGTGTTTTCTAATGTCTCTCGTTTTTTTACTTCTTCCTGTAAGCTTATGTGCAACATAGAAATATAGTTACCTGTATTAATTAGAAGTATTCCTTCTTTATTTTTGCCTACTAGATAATCTTTTATATATTTATAACCTTCAATATCTTGCGCAATCATTGACAGGTTGTTTCCTCCAGTTTTTTTGTACTTATATGTCGCAAGTCCTACTGTTTTAATAAAATCAAAAATGTTGTTTCTGTTTAATTTGTTAGGTTTATTTTTAATGTATTTAATATCAGTTTTTAGCCTCTTGTCTGACCTTGTAGAGTAAACAGAATATTCTAGCCACCCCATCGATACATGTGCATCGTGCAAAACTAGCCATCCATCTCCCTCATGTCCGTTATAATACCAACTTTCGCTAGGGTCAAATTTAAAAAATTGCCCATTTCGAGAATACATTTCAACTATTCCGCTATCTCTCATTGAAATGTATGTGTTTGCGTCTACCTTTAATCTGATTGCATTCCCGTTTGCATCTATGCTTTTGCAATTGTTAGAACCTGGTTGGTAACCGCGTTCTAGTACTATTCTATTATTGTTCCCTGGGTACAGAATATCTGTTGTTATTGCACCTGTTGTTATATCATCAGCAGTTATTTTAGGTATAGTTACACTTCCGTCATCTTTAATATAAATTATTTTCCCGAATTTATTACCTATAATAAAGTTCCCATCTTCGTCTGCTGACCAAGTCATTACTCCTTTTTTCATACCTGCAATTCCATTAAAAGTCTTCCAACCCCAATCTCCGTGATACACGCGAATGTTAGCCCCCATATATACCCCAGTTTTATTGCTGTCCGAACCTAAAGAGCGACCTACAAAAAGCTCCGGGGTATAAACATATTTCCCGCTGATTTCTGTTGCATTGCTGTTCCAAGCTTTTAATGCAGGCGGTAAATCTACAAGACTTCCATCTTTCCCATCCTTGCCATCTTTTCCGTTTTTGCCGTCTTTCCCATCTTTTCCATCTTTTCCATCCTTTCCATCCTTTCCATCTCTACCAATTCCATCGAATTCAGACGGGTACCAAGCCGTCCCCTTTTGGATAGGTTCTTCGCTTATAATTATTTCTTTAATGTACGTCTTTTTTCTACAGTCTAGCTGTATATAATGTTCATTATTGTTTTTTGTGTTAAACTCCTCATAATAGGCCTCTAAGTCCGACTCCCGCAGGAATTCATTTGGATTTTCTACATACTTTATTGACTTATATCCCGTATCATTGCCATGATAGTAAAGTGTAAATTTACCAGATGCTACCACAAGTTTTACATAATATTTTGTATTTTCCTTTAAATTTAAATATTGGTTTATTTCTACCGTACTATCTGTATCTACATAAAGAAGGCTCCCTTTACTGCTGTTTATAAATTCAAGTTTTTCAGAGGCGACCTTTGAAGCAGCCTGCCATTCATTTAGCCTCGCAGAATTAAACCCCGGTTCATTTTTCGAAAAATCATAATGAAAATTCCCATTGCTTATTAGATTATATTTAAAATCTTTTCCTTTTATTAATGACCAAGTATAATCTCCTGGATTAGTAGAATCTTCTTCCACATAATCTACATAAGTACCCATATATAGCTTATTATTAGCATCATCAACACTAAATCCACTTCTTCCATCATTACTATTTGCATAGGCTACATGAAAATATGGAGTTTTCCCATCCTTTCCAGCTTGCCCCGGGCTTCCATTTTTCCCGTCAGCGCCAGTATATTTAGACCATTTAAATTCTGTTTTATATGCTGGAGGAGTTTTCTTATCCGTCACCGCTATTCCAATATAATCGTGACCTTCTGGATTTATATACATAGCTCCAGTATCACCGCCAGAATCGGAGTACTTTATGTGCACGTATTGACTTTTTCCATCTTCTCCTTTTAATTCTTCTAATAAACCCGTACTAAAATTTTCCGTTTTTAGAGTTCCCGAACCAAACTTTAAATTTTCGCCATCAAATAAAAGTGCATAATGCTCTAAATCCTTGCCAAATAGTATAGTACCATTATCTAAATCAATACCTACTTTTTTATCCTTACTTGTAATTAATCCAGACTTTATAAGCCCTCCGTTTATTTCAGTAGTGCCGTTTTCACTCTTTAAGTCTTCAAACTTCACATATCCTTTTAAATTTATATGTTTTGCTAATGCTTTAATTTCTTCTTTCGTCTGTTCTACTAAAGTATTAAATTCTTCTGTTCCTACCTTTGATTGTATCTTATCGTCCATAACTCTAAGAAGTGAGTTTATCTTCTCAATATGTCTTACAATATCCTTTTTCCTATTACTTGGGTTATAGTTAATTTGTGGGCACTCACACTCTTCAACTAGACCACCGTTATATGTAATTTTCCTAACAAGGGGTAAAAACTTGTACCATTTTCCCTTGCACAATATCTGTATTACTTCCCCAACATCAAGTGCAGGATTGCCGTTATATTTAATACTTAAAGCTGATAAGCTATTAAACTTAAATACATCTTTAGCACTATCAATATAATCAACTCCGTTACCCTGTATAAACATGTTATCTATAATATGAAATTTCTTATCACTCTCCGCGTTGTAATCTACATCATCCACACCATTTTGTATTATTCTAATACTGTCTATTTGTATTTTTGAATCTTCATTACTACTATTTTTAAATTCCTTTAGTGTAATTATCCCATCATCCCCCATGAATGTATATTTTGGGTTATAAGTATATATTTCCAACTTTTGACTATCTACATCAATATAAGCCCAGCCACACATTAATTCTGATATCTGTGCTAAAACATCCCTCGCAGTCATATCATAAAAATTAGGCTTGTATTTAATAATCTTAGTTAATGCTCCTGTTGAGTTCTTAATATTTGCTGAGGCTTCTACCCCGCAAACATTACAAATATCAAGGACTATATCCTTTAAACTTACTGGGAAGTTTAATTTACAGTCATATTTAGTGTCGAATTTACACATCCTATCAAAACCTTTAATTGTCCAACTAGCTTTATCTGACTCTACTGTATCTATTAAATACTCTCCGACTTTTACGAATCCAACACCTTTATGAGTTTCAACACCAATTTCAATCTTACAAATTTTATTTTTAAACGAAGCCTCATTAAACTCTCCCAGCATATCAACCATTTTCAGGTTAATAGATGACATGAAGGCTGTACCAACTTTAAACTCTTTCGCTTCAGATAATCCTTTTACTATTTTAAAATTTTCTACAAAATCATCATTATAAATTTTACCGCCTATAGTAACTTTACAGCTTAGCTCTCTTGAAGGACTATCAAACGCACGGAGTATTGTGTGCTTCTCAATCAAATTAATCACCTCTCAATTAAGTTAAATTTAAGACCGACCCACAATTCTTTTCTACTATCATAGAGCGCTGCACTCCTATCTCCACAATACATTTCCTTATTAGACTCCCCTTCCAAAGGGTCTATAAAAGTTACATAAAAAAAAATACTCGATATCGCTCTGAGGATTTTTTTTATTTCACTACTTTGTAAAGGCGCAAATTCGAGTTCTATCTTCCTTTTTACAGCAATTCTATCCCTCAACATTTGGCCTTTTACATTCCTTACAGAAGAGTCAGAATCAAGGTCTTGTAATGAAACTTTACAAGACTTCACATATGAAGTTATATCTACACCATTTACAGATATCATATGTTCCCCTCCTTAATCTTCAAATATTGGTCTACCTGTTCTTTTTCTAAAATCATTCATATATTCAACTGACTTTCTACCAACTACCTCACCGTCTAACTCAAGTACTACAGTGATATTTTTATTTTCTACAGGACCACCATCATTGCCATTCATTAGTTCTAAAACTTCTCTTATAGCTTTATCATGATCTGACGGCTGAGGCTCTTTTACTTCGCCAAGAAAGGCTATTTCAGGTTGTCTTAGAGCAGGGATAGTCAATAAACCATCCATTGCATCTGTCACTTTACCCGTCTCTGCTTCTATCCCTATCGCC
>JAHHSS010000077.1 GCA_020025095.1 Peptostreptococcus sp. | reverse complement strand
ATTATACGCTAATTATTTATATTCTTAAACTAAATTTATAAGAACTTAGTTTAAATAAAAATTTATTTCTACTTTTCACCTTATTCACATAGATTATAAAAACAAATAAAATTGAATGTAGGTATTTTACTCGTCATGCGATGCTTTTTAGAAATAAGTAAAAAATTTAAAATAAAAAAACAGCATTAAAAATGCTGTTTTTTTATAAAATTATCTATTATTTTTTATTAAGCTCTTGCTAATTGAGCAATTTCTTTTGCTAACTGTCTTAAAGATTCAATATCATTTTCTTTCATTGTTCCCTTAGTTTCAACAATTGTAGGAGCAACTTCAAAATTTCCACCTTCAGATGCAAACTCTGTAAGCTCTTTTACTGCTCCACCGCTCCATCCATATGAGCCAAATATACCTAGAGCATGATTAGTTAATTTGTTCATTTTTAAAGTATATAATACCTGATTCATATTAGGGTATACTGAATTATTGTAAGTACAGCTTCCAAGAACAACTCCCTTGTACTTCCATATTTCACTTAAAATATATGATACATGTGTCTTAGATACATCATATACTTTTACATTCTTTATTCCTTCTTCTGCTATAAATCTAGCTAGCTGGTCTGCCATCTTTTCTGTATTTCCATACATTGAACCATAAGCAATTACTATCCCTTCTTCATTTATCTGGTTAGCAAGCTTTATATATTCTTCTATTATAAGGTTCGGATTGCTTCTCCAAACTATACCGTGAACAGGACATATTATATTAATATCTAGTTCCTTAACTTTTTCTAAGGCTCTTGCTGCCTGCTTAGAATACTTTCCTACTATGTTTGAATAGTATCTTCTTATCTCATCTCTAAAGAAATCAAAATTCATTTCATCATCAAATATTGTACCATTTAATGCACCATATCCTCCAAATATATCCTGAGAGAATAATATTTTATCAGTTGGCTCATAACTTACCATTGATTCTGGCCAATGTACCATTGGAGTAGTAACGAAATTTAATGTTCTCTTACCTAGCTCTAAGCAGTCTCCATTCTTTACTTCTATATAGTTATCTATTTCTATATTAAGATAGTCATCCATCATCGCTCTAGCCTTTTTATTTGTAACAATTGTTACATTAGGGTATAATTCCATTATTGTTTTAATACAACCTGAGTGATCCGGTTCCATATGATGTACGACAAGGTAATCTAAATCTCTACCCCCAAGGTTTTCTTTTAAATTTTCAACAAATCCATCTACTTTTGTTATTTTGACAGTATCAAGTAATGCTGTTTTTTCATCTGTTATTAAATAAGAATTATATGATACACCCTCTGGAAGTGGCCACATATTCTCAAATAAATTTGTTTCTCTATCATTTACACCCATATAATATAAATCATCTAATATTTTTACAGAAACAGTATTCATACTTTAAATTCTCCCTTCTAATTATACAAACTAATCAATTATATAAATTACTCAATAAATAATATTTCACATTAATCATACAAATTTTATTATACAATAATTGCAAAGCATTGTCTATAAGAGTAATAGTCTTATCTTCATTAATTATTATACTATAAAAAGCAATAAAAAATGAATAAATTTTATTCTCTTGTTAAATATTTTTTAAAATACTGTATACAACTTGTTTTGCTATTTGATTATACCCACTTTTTTTTATTTTAATCAATTGCATAAGATTTCTATCTACTATCGCTTAATAACTTATTTAACTATTACAAATACATTCATTCTATCAAGTAAAATTTCTATAAAAACTTATAAAAGTGCTAAATTATAAATTTAGCACTTTTACTTACATTTTAAGTTATTTTTTCTCCAGCCCTTAAAGCTCTTCTCATCTCTTGTATTATCTTATCCATCTCTTCTAATTCTTTTAATTTTTCTTTTTCTTCTACGCTAGTTTCTATTATTTCTGCTATCCCACCATTTTTTATAACTATCCTTTTATCAGCTATAAGAGCAAGAGTTGGGTCATGAGTCGCTATCAAAACTATCTTCTCTGATGATACTAATAGTTCAAGAGCTTTTTTTCTGTCTATACCCGCATTTTCTATTTCATCTATTAATACTATTGGAGAAGATGAAAGTATTGCAGTATCCGCAATCATAAGAGCTCTTGATTGACCACCACTTAATGAAGTTATTTGAGTATCGACATTGAATTTTTCTCCTGCAAGTCTATTAGCTTCCTCTATGATTCTTTCGGTTGTTTCCTTTACATTCTCAACCATTCTACTCTTAGCATGCATTTCTATAAAATCCTTAACCGATAAATCTATCACAAAATTCATATTCTGTGAAAGTTGTGCCACTAATTTTTTATTGGAAGAAAACCTCCACTTATCTTTTGCAACTTCTCCATTTATAAGAATGCTTCTTCCTGTTGGAGTATCATTCTGTGCAACCCATTCTATATCTGCAAGAAGTCTAGATTTGCCTGAACCTGTAGCACCAACAATTGCTATCATTTCAGATTTTTTAATATCTAATCTTTCAAATTTTTCTAAAACTCCATCTTTATTTTTTCCAGCTATTATACTCAGACATTCTACCCCTTCATTTTCTTGGAGGCCTAAAAAATCTTTCATCTGATTTATATATTCACAGAAATCTATCAAAAGCTTATTCAAATCTAAAGCCATATCTTCTATTTCTTCACCCGAAAAACTGTTTAAATACTCCTCAAAACTATATTCTTCTTTCCCCTCAATATTTAAACTATTTTCTTCAAAAAAGGAATTTATAAATGGATATTGTTCTATTATATACTTTAATTTTTTATTTTCTAATTTATCTTTCATCGTCGTCCTCCAAATCCATTTTTCTTACATTTCCCATTTGATACTCTTCACCTATTCTTGTTTCACCGAGACAATAAGAACAAAGTGCAGATGGCATAGGAAACCTCAATTTCATCCCCTTTACTGTTTCTATTTCATTTTTTTCTCTAATTAGCAAACCACTCAATTCATAAGCCCCCTGACCAGTAAGACCATTTATATGCATAGTTACTGCGGTAGGATTTACTGAATTTACTTTTGATTCAAATACTTCTCTTTCAGCTTGCGATACTATATCCCCTTTTGTAATTACTACTATATCAGCGGCTCTCAACATTGGACCTATCTTTTTAGGAGTATTTATTCCAGACAGATTGTCTATTACACAGATTCCTTTAATATCCTTAATATAAGGGGAACATCTATTACAAAGACCAGCCGACTCCGTTATTAAAATATCCAAACTTTTCTCCTTCCCCCATTTCACAACTTCTTCTATATTTGAAACAAAGAAATGATCCGGGCAAAGAGAAGCAGAAAGCCCCTTCTTTACAGCTACATTAGCTTTTTCATATATTAGATCATCATCTGTATACAGACAATCAAATTTCACTACCCCAACTTTAATATTTTGACTTTTTAACGCCTCTATTGTTTTCATTATTACACTAGTTTTGCCAGATGATGGCGGACCAGAAAATACTACTAAATTCATCTTTTTCTCCTTTTAAAATAATTATAAAAAGCTATTTTAATATTTCCTTGTTAAATCTATTTTCAAGCTCTTGCAACAAGCTTCCCATATCTTGTTTTTCTATAAAATCCCACCCAAGCCATTTAAACTTCTGCTTTTCTGTAAGTTTATTATCTATGTCTTTATTGGTAGAAGGAAATTTACCATTTGCTGAAAAAATTTCACCTATTTCTGGCGATATAAAAAAGTTCACTATTGCTTGTAAAGAATCCTTCTTTTCTTTTTTTGCAATCATAAATATTGGACTTATAATTGCCCCGTCTTTGGGCCATATTGCTATTTGGTTATTTTCATCTATCATTTTTGTGAAAAAATAAGGTATAACACTTACAGCCGCTATATTAGAATTGTTCTTTCCTTTTGCTTTCACCATCTGTGCTGGATGTAGACTTTTCTTATAAGACCTTGCAAGCTTTGATATACCGTCCATTCCACACTCACTATAAATAGTAAGTATCAATGCATTAAATAAATCTAAATCGCCCATTGGTATCGCAACTGAATCTTCAAATTCTTCGCTCAATATATCTTCCCATGTTTCAGGTATTTTTCTTCCATTCAATTCGTTCTTATTTACCAAAAAAACAGCTGGTACAACACCTGTAATTAAGTATCTTTTCTTTGGATCTCTAAGGTCTATATAATCATTGCAAAAATCCTTATTCATTTCATTTGTTGAAGCTTCAAAAATACCTTTATCCATAAACTGCCCCATTAGTTCTTTATCGAAAAATAAATCAAATCCAGCAGACATCAATATATCTGGTATTTTATCCACATCTCCTGTTTTTACCTTCTCTTTTATCCAATCAAGTCCCATATTGGCTGACTTTAAATCATATTCTATTGAATAGGAAAAATTTTTTTTATTGCTATCTAGCCACTTTTCAAATGACTCTAGCAGTGGAATTCTTATTGGACAAGGTAGAACCCCCTCAATACTAATATCTGCCTTTTTCTTTTTAGTATTCAAAGCGCCTAACAAATCCCTGTCTACACTTTTTCTCTCCTCGTCTAAAAAGCTTACCAATCTCTGCTCAAAAATTTTCACATTTACTTTTTTTAATTTAAGAGCCATTGAAAGACTTATCTTCTTTGACATAGTATTAAATATATTTATATCTTTAAACTGTTCAAATCCATTAGCAATCAAAAAATCCAATATTTCAGGATTCTTTTGAACTATATTATATATTTTGTCATCCATTGAAAAGTATTTATTCATATTATCCCTCTCTTTACATTTATTAATAAGTTGTCCTTCTATTTTATACCATTTTTTATATATTTATATTACTACAAATAAATTTATTTTTCAGTTGCAATTGCAACATAAAAATTATATTATCATAAAAATAGAAAAGTTATTTATTAATAGCTTTATTATTTATCGGCTTGAGTAAATATGTTATAATGATAAAAAGATATTGTAATTTCAGCGGAATATGACTTTTTAAAGTTCTTTATTTCGTTTTGACTAATAATTTTTATAGAGGTGAAAATAATGATTTTATCTGGGAAAGAAATATTAAAAAATATAGAAACTGGCGATATTATAATAGAACCATTTAATAAGGAAAATATAAATCCTAATAGCTATAATCTTTCATTGAGTAATGAACTTTTAGTATATGAAAATAATGTTTTGGATATGAAAATAGCAAATCCCGTAAAAAAAATAACTATTCCTGAGGAAGGTCTTCTTCTTGAGCCAAATAGACTTTATTTAGGTAGAACTAATGAATTTACTAAAACAGAAAAATTTGTACCTATGTTGGAAGGAAGATCTTCAACTGGAAGACTTGGACTTTTTATCCATGTTACAGCTGGTTTTGGTGACATCGGTTTTGCTGGTTATTGGACTCTTGAAATTTTTTGCGTACAACCTATACGAATTTATCCTGATACTCAAATCTGCCAGATTTATTATCATGATATTCACGGTGATTATGAGCTTTATTCTAGTGGTAAGTATCAAAATAACAAAGGTATACAACCATCTCTTATGTATAAAGATTTTGAAAAATAAAAATAAGACATCAGTTGCGATATTCATTTGCTCTGATGTCTTTTTACGTTAGGAAATTATAAAAAGTTCTCTTATATCTTACTATAATGTTTATTAATATAAAGTCACTCTTTATATATTATTTTTTTCCATTGATCTAAGAAGCTCTATTTCTTTCTTATATCCAGAAAAATCATTAGGAGTTTCTAGTATCATAGGTAGGGTTTTAAGATAAGGATGGTTTACTATCTGTCTAAACGTTTCAATACCAAGATATCCCATACCTATCTTCTCATGTCTATCTTTTCTACTTCCTATTTCATTTTTGCTATCATTTATATGGAGTGCTTTCAATTTTTCTAATCCTATTATCTTATCAAATTCTTTAAGAACACCTTCAAGATTATTGACTATATCGTATCCCCCATCGCTTATGTGGCAAGTATCTAAACATACACCTACCTTTTCATTTAATTTTATCTTGTCTATTATTATTTTTATCTCTTCAAAATTTTTACCTATTTCTGTACCTTTACCTGCCATTGTTTCAAGGAGAACTGTTGTAGTCATATCCTTTTTTAATGTTTCATTTAAAATATCTGCTATTAGATATGTACCTAAATTTAATCCCTGCTTTACATGGCTTCCTGGATGAAAGTTGTAATAATTATTTGGGATAAGTTCCATTTTAGCTATATCCTCTTCCATAACTTTGAGTGCAAAGTCCCTTGTTTTTTCAGTTGCACTTGCAGGATTTAATGTATAAGGCGCATGTGCTACAAGCTTACCAAAATTATTTTCTTTTATGTATTTATTGAACTCTTTTACATCTTTCATATCAACATCCTTAGATTTTCCTCCTCTAGGATTTCTAGTAAAAAATGCAAAAGTGTTCGCTCCCATAGCCATTGCTTCCCTCGCCATCGACATAAAACCATTCGATACAGATAAATGTGATCCTATATATAACATAAATTTCCTCCTTTCAAATTTGCATCTGTGTATAAATACAACATTTATATTATACCCTATTTAAACATATAAATAACAAAAGAAAAGGAAAACATTAGCTTCCCTTTTCTTTTTAATCTAATTTTTATACTTTTATAGTCATCTTTTTTATAAGAAATTAAATATTTT
>JAHHSS010000076.1 GCA_020025095.1 Peptostreptococcus sp. | reverse complement strand
TTTTTTTTAAAGTTGAAATATAAAAAAGATAAAAAAGATAGATTATAACAGAAAAAAACAATTAAATTTTAACGCTTAAAATATCTTTAATTTACTTGTTTCTATTGAAAAAACAAACTATTTAGGTTATTATAGAATAGTTAAAAGTAACAGATTATGTCTGATTTCAAAAGTAGATATTGGAAGAATATGAATGAAAGTGGAAAGGATGAGAATTATGGACTTAATATTTCTTAAAGCTGTTTTTAAAGAAAAAATTTGGGGAGGAAATAAATTAAGAGAAGAATTTAATTTAGATACTCCAAGTGAAAAAACAGGAGAGGCGTGGCTTATAAGTGCGCATGGAAATGGAGTTTCTCAAGTAATTTCTCCTAAAGCATATAAAGGAATGAAGCTTGATGAACTTTATCAAAAACACAGAGAAATATTTGGAGAAAATTTAGAGGATACTTTCCCTTTACTCATAAAGCTTTTAGACGCATCTGACAATCTTTCTGTACAGGTTCATCCTGATGATGAATATGCTAGAATTCATGAAGGAAAAGGCGAAAGAGGAAAAACTGAATGTTGGTACATTGTTTCAGCAGATGAAGGAGCAGAAATAGTATATGGACATACAGCAAAGTCAAAAGAAGAATTTGTAGAGTTAATTGAAGATGGAGAATGGGATAAACTTCTTAGAAGGGTTAAAGTGAAAAAAGGAGATTTCTTTGATGTACCATATGGAACGATTCATGCGATTGGAAAAGGTATTGTTATATTGGAAACACAACAGAGTTCAGATACAACTTACAGAGTCTATGACTATGATAGAGTAGATAAATATGGAAAAAAGAGAGAACTTCACATTCAAGATTCAATAAATGTGTCTAAAATACCACATAGTGATCCAAAGTTAGAAATAGAGGAAATGATTTCAGATAAAAGTAAGATTGTTAAATATTTGAAAAATGAATTTTTTAGTGTTTATAAGTATTTATGTGATGGTCAGTTAAAAGTCTTTTTAGATGATAATACTTACTATCTAATGACGGTAGTCGAGGGTGAAGGAGAGATATATGCTGACGGAAAGAAATATAATCTTAATTTGGGAGATTCTTTTATAGTTCCAATTGGAGTAAAAAATCTTGAGTTAAAAGGTAATTTAGAAATTATTGCATCAAGACCATAGTGAGAAAGAAGCTTACAAGTGTTCGATCTTATGCAAATAAATACTAAATAATAATTATTATATATAATTATGTAAGCTAAGCAATAAAATATTAGAAGTATAAAAACTTATTCTTAAATAGGCTTTAAAAATTTTTTTACAACGTGAAGACTTTTTTATGACAATAATTTAAGTTATTTTTAGCGATTGACAAAATGCTAACAAGGGTGTTATACTGATAAAAATTCTTTGTATATTTGAGCAAATAATGTTTTTGTGCTCTTTTTATATCAAATTCAATAGATTTTAATATTTATTCAAAGCTGTATTATGATTAATTATTTAATAAACAGCATTTTAATTGTATTTTACTAAGGCGTTATATAAAATATAATTTTTATTTTTAAATATCGATTGAAAAATTAGTACTTAGGGTATAAAGAGTCTGTCAAATATATAAAAGTTTTTATATATTCGAGAGTGAATCTCGTAAAAAAGCAAGTATATAGAAAGGAAGTGAAAGAAATGGTAGGAATTATCATTGCCAGTCATGGCGACTTCGCAAATGGTATTTTTCAATCAGCACAAATGATTTTTGGTGAACAGGAAAATGTTGCCACTTGTACGCTTATGCCAAGTGAGAGTCCTGATGATTTAAGAGCAAAGATGCAGGCAGCAATTGACTCTTTTGACAGTCAGGATGAAATATTATTTCTAGTTGATCTTTGGTCAGGAACACCATTTAATCAAGCTAATGCACTGATTGATGGCCATGAAGACAAATGGGCAATAGTTACAGGATTAAACCTTCCAATGCTAATAGAAGCATATGGTGCCCGCTTTACTATGGAATCTGCACAAGAGATTGCAGCGTATGTTTTAGAGCCAGGTAGAGAAGGGGTAAAGGTAAAACCTGAAAGTCTGGATCCTAAAAAAGCACAGGCTGAAGTAAAAGAAAGTACACAGACTAGTTTCAAGGGAGCTATTCCTGAAGGTACTGTAATAGGTGATGGAAAAATTAAATATGTTTTGGCGCGTATAGATACTCGTTTATTACATGGTCAGGTAGCCACAGCTTGGACAAAGTCAGTTGGGCCTAATCGTATAATAGCTGTTTCTGACAGAGTTGCCAAGGATGAATTAAGAAAGAATATGATTGAGCAAGCAGCACCTCCAGGTGTAAAAGCAAACGTTGTGCCAGTATCAAAGATGGCACAAGTAGACAAAGATACACGTTTTGGTAACACAAAGGCATTATTATTATTTGAAACACCACAAGACGCTTTGCAAGCTATTGAAATGGGTGTAAGTATCGATACTTTAAATCTAGGCTCAATGGCTCACTCAAAGGGTAAAGTGGCGCTTACTAAGGCAGTATCAATGGATAAAGAAGACGTTGAAACATTTGAAAAGTTGCTTGCTTTAGGTGTAAAAATAGATGTTCGTAAGGTACCATCTGATTCACCTGAAAACTTTGCAAATATCTTGAAGAGGGCGAAAGCCGAATTAAATATGTAGGAGGAAATTAATATGTCAGGAATTACAATCGTATTAATTATATTAGTAGCCTTCCTAGCTGGTATGGAAGGAGTATTGGATCAGTTCCAGTTCCATCAGCCTCTAGTAGCGTGTACACTAATTGGTTTAGTAAGTGGTCACTTAAAAGAAGGTATAATACTTGGTGGTTCACTTCAGATGATGGCACTAGGTTGGGCTAATGTTGGTGCAGCGGTTGCACCTGATGCAGCACTTGCTTCAGTAGCATCTGCAATTATAATGGTTCTTGGTTTAAAGAGTGGTGATACAAATGTAACTACAGCTATAAATACATCAATAGCAGTTGCAATACCACTTTCAGTAGCAGGTCTATTCTTAACAATGATTTGTCGTACTATAGCAATACCTATGGTTCACTTTATGGATAGAGCAGCAGAAAAAGGAAATATGAAGGCTATTGAAGTTTGGCATATATTAGCAATATGCTTACAGGGTATACGTATAGCAATACCTGCTGCAGCACTTTGCTTTGTTCCTTCTGAAATAGTAACAAATGCACTTAATGCAATGCCAGCATGGTTATCTGGTGGTATGGCAGTAGGTGGCGGTATGGTTGCCGCAGTTGGTTACGCAATGGTTATAAATATGATGGCAACAAAGGAAGTATGGCCTTTCTTTGTACTAGGTTTCGCATTAGCAGCTATAGACCAGTTAACACTAATCGCACTTGGTGCAATAGGTGTAAGTTTAGCTTTAGTATATCTTGGATTAAAGGAATCATCAAAGTCTTCAGGAGGAGGACCTGGTTCTGGAGACCCATTAGGCGATATATTAAATGATTATTAAACCTTGAGGAGGAATGAAAAGATGGAAAAGAAATTAACTTTAACGAAAAAGGAACGTTTTTCTATAGCTTTACGTCATCAGTATCTTCAAGGATCTTGGAACTATGAACGTATGCAAAATGGTGGTTGGGCATTCTCAATCATTCCAGCTATAAAGAAATTGTATCCTAAAAAAGAAGATCAAGTAGCAGCACTACAGCGTCATCTTGAATTTTACAACACACATCCATATGTATCATCTCCAGTAATGGGGGTTACATTAGCACTTGAAGAAGATCGTGCAAATGGAGTACCTGTGGATGATGCAGCAATACAGGGTGTAAAGGTAGGTATGATGGGACCTTTAGCTGGTGTAGGGGATCCAGTATTCTGGTTCACAGCAAGACCTATACTTGGAGCTTTAGGTGCATCTTTAGCACTAACAGGAAGTATAGCAGGACCACTACTATTCTTCGTAGTATGGAATATTATGCGTTTTGGATTTATGTGGTATACACAGGAATTCGGATACAATGTTGGTACTAAGATAACTCAGGACTTATCAGGAGGATTATTAGGAAAGATAACTCAGGGAGCTTCAATCCTTGGTATGTTCATAATCGGTGCTCTTGTTAAGCGTTGGGTAAGTATTAGCTTTACATCTATAGTATCTAGCGTACCACAGCAAGACGGTGCATATATAGACTGGGCAAATCTTCCAGCAGGAGCTGAAGGAATAAAGAAAGCTTTAGAACAATACAGTGCTCTAGGACCTAATGCACTAAATGTTGATAAAGTAACTACTTTACAGCAGAACCTTGATATGTTGATTCCAGGTCTAGCAGCCGTATTATTAACATTACTATGCTGCTGGTTATTGAAGAAGAAAGTATCACCTATAGTAATAATACTAGCGTTATTTGTTGTAGGTATACTTGCTAGATTAGGTGGAATAATGTAATTATAAAGTATAGAAATTTTCAAAGGCTCGGATTTTCCGAGCTTTTGTCTATATTTCATAAAGGAGGAAGTAATGGTACAGTCTTTGAATAAGAAAATAGATTTGGTAATACCGGCAACTTCATACTTAGGATTTACAAGCTATGGAAAAATAATGGTAGGAGATAATGCTTTTGAATATTATAATGATAGAAATGTAGATGATTATATACAGATTCCATGGAATGAAGTAGATTATATAGCGGCTTCAGTTATTGGCAAAAAACATATTAGTAGATTTGTAATATTCACGAAAAGAAATGGGAAATATACATTTTCATCGAGAAATAACAAAAAATTACTAAGAGTAGTCAGAGAGTATATTCCATCCGAAAGAATGGTAAAATCAGACACTTTTTTAAAAGTAATAAAAAGAGGATTAATTTCTCTGTTCAAGTCTAAAAGAAAAAAATAGATAAAAACAAAGAAAAAAATATTTGGAATTCAGCATCGATATTGGTAATTATTTGACAGACAATCGATGCTTTTTTAGTATCTTTGAAAATAATTATCAAAATAATTATGAAATTTATTTTAGAAAGAAAAATGATTATTTTTATTCAACAATCCTTTATTTTAATAAAATTCTGACACAAAAAAATATTAAAAATTAAGCTTATTTTAAAAAATATAAAGAAGAATTAATGAATAAAAACTTTAAATATAAACGATAAAAGGGTTAAAAAAACGTATTCTTAATTAAAGTTAAATCAGAACTTGGAAAAGCTTAATTTAAGCTTGACTAACTTGGCATTTTGCAATATCATATTAAATGTACTCAAAATAGAGGACAATTTTGTTTAAGATGTTATAAAAAATAATTTTAGGAGGAACTAACAAGATGACAGAAAAGAAAAAGAAAAAATTAGGTCTTGTACCTAAGCTTATCATCGGTATCTTAGTTGGTATTGTGATAGGTAAGTATGCTCCGACTATAGTGACTCAGGTATTAGTTACTGTAGCAGGTTTATTCTCGTCATTCCTTAAGTTCGTTATACCATTTATAATCATTGGATTTGTTACAGCTGGTATAGCAGACTTAGCTTCAGGAGCAGGAAAGCTTTTAGGAATTACAGCGGGAATATCATATGGTTCAACAATAGTAGCGGGATTACTTGCTTTTTTAGCAGCAAGTTTAATATTCCCAACATTTATTACTCCACAGGCAGTAGCAAATGTTGCTAATCCTGAACACGGAGCTTTAGAGCCAATATTTTCAATTCCACTAGAGCCTATGGTGGATGTTACAGCGGCTATTATATTTGCATTTATGATGGGTATAGGTATATCAGGTCTTAGAGCTCAAGGTAAGGGTGAGGCTCTTTATGATTGCTTTATGGGATTCCAAGATATAGTAACAAAAACACTAGAATCTATAATAGTACCTTTATTACCACTTTATATAGCAGGTACTTTTGCCAATATAGCATATACTGGAACTGTTGCACAGATATTAGGTATATTCTGGAAAGTTTATTGCGTAATTATACCATTACATTTTATTTATATACTAATTCAGTTCTCAGTAGCAGGTGCTATTTCAGGAAAGAATCCATTCAAGATGATAAAGAATCAGGTTCCTGGATGGTTAACAGCAGTTGGTACTCAGTCATCAGCAGCTACAATCCCTGTAAATGTTGAATGTGCTAAGAAGAATGGGGTAAGTAAGACAATAAGAGAATTTGTTGTACCTCTATGTGCTACAATTCACTTATCAGGAAGTATGATTTCTATAACTAGTTGTACAGTTGCGGTATTAATGATGCAGAATATGCCTCATGGCGTAAATGTTATACTACCATTTATAGCAATGTTAGGTATTGCCATGGTTGCAGCTCCAGGAGCTCCAGGTGGTGCTATAATGTCAGCACTTCCATTCTTACCAATGGTAGGAATACCTTCAAATGGTGCTCTAGGAAGCTTGATGATAGCACTTTATATAACTCAGGATTCATTAGGTACTGCATGTAATATATCAGGTGATAATGCAATTGCAGTTGTTATGGATAAAATCAACGGCACAGGTACAAGTGAAGTTGAAGAAGATAAAACTGAAGAAATATAAATTGAAAAATAATTAATCATAATAAAATAAAAAATAACTGATAATAATTTACTTTTTAAATAGCGCCAACAATTTGTTGGTGCTATATTTTTGTGTTTTAATATATTTGCTATTGTTGCTAATAAAAATTCTTCAATAAAGGTAGATGAAAATAAAAAATAGCTGGGAAAAAACAAAATTTTTGTTTATCTACATATTCTATTTATAAGTAACTTTTTTTTATTCTATAAGAGAGAGCTTAGTAGCAAGAAGGATAGTGATAGAAGAATTAAGAAATGAGATAATTTATAAG
>JAHHSS010000075.1 GCA_020025095.1 Peptostreptococcus sp. | reverse complement strand
AAAAAAAGAACTGTAAAATACAGTTCTTTTTTCATTATCTTTTTTCTGGTAGTATTTCTATCCAATATCCATCTGGATCAGTTATAAAATATATGCCCATTTTTTCATTTACAAATGCTACAATTCCCATCTCTGTATGCTTTTCAAACATTTCTTCATACTTATCAGTATTAAGAGCAAGGTGATATTCACACTCTCCTAAATTATAAGCTTCTTCTCTATCTCTTAGCCATGTTAACTCAAGTTGAAAATCAGTTTCTCCATCTCCAAGATAAACTAGTTTAAAACTACCATCCTCTGCTACTTTTTCCCTTACTGGTTTAAGGCCCAATGCTTCATCATAAAATTTTAAGCTTTTTTCTAAATCAAGAACATTAAAATTAAAGTGTTCAAATTTCATTAAATTTTCTCCTTTTAGCTATATTTTTCATACACATTATATTATAAAAATGCGATCTACCTTTACTATTATGTTTATATCATTTATGAGGCAGATTTAAACATTTTATTTTTTCTTATCTAATTAAATACTATTTACCATATATAACTCTTTGAGTAATTGAATTCAAGTCTTTACATCCTGTTAAAGTCATCGCACCTTTTAATTCAGCTTTTAATTTTTCTATATACATTTCAACACCCTCTGTTTCTCCACCAAATGATGCTGTTACAAAAGGTCTACCTATCAAACATGCATCAGCACCTAGTGCTAACATTTTCAAGACATCTACACCAGTTCTTATTCCACCATCCACAAATACTTTAATTCTTTTATTAACAGTTTTTGATATATCTTCTAACACATCTGCTGTACCTGGCGTCCAATCCTGAACTCTTCCACCATGATTTGATACAACTATACCATATACTCCCGCCTGAACAGCCATTTCAGCCTCATCTGGAGTCATTATACCTTTCAATATAAACGGAAGTTGTGTAGACTCTACAAGCTCCTTAATTTCTTCTACGCTTTTTGCTTCAACTGGTTTTCCATGCAGGTTTAAAGTTACTAATCCACATGCATCTATATCCACTCCAACTGCTATTGCACCAGAAGATTCTGCCGCCTTTATCTTTTCTATTATATTCTTGTTTTCCCAAGGCTTAATAAATACAATTCCCTTTGCATTATTTTCTTTCATTACATCAAGATTATCCAAAAGAAATTGCGGTATTGCTGTATCTCCAACCATTGCAAATGTATCCTGATTTCTACAACCCAAGACAACTGGCTCTATATACTCTCTTTCTGTTACAAGACCACCCATATTAAGTGTTGTACCTGTAATAGGAGCTGCCATTACCGGCAAAGATAACTTTTCTCCAAATAATTCTAAAGATATATCTGGATCTTTCACATTATGTAAAGTCCTCATATTAAGTTTCACCTTATCCAAAGCTCTTATGTTTTCCATAAATGCATTTCCAGTTCCTTTGCCTCCCATTCCTGGAACTTCACCTCTACAGGCAAAACCATCACATACTTTACATACTCTGCAAGAACCATTAAATTTTTCTCTGGCATTTTTTAAAACTTCTTCGTACTTCATTTTTAAACCTCGCTTTACTAATTAATACTTAATATTTTTAAGAAAACTATGTCTATGAATATCTGTAATACCTTGACTTTCTATTCCCTTATAGTGCTCACTCGTCCCATACCCTTTATTAGAAGCAAATCCATACCCTGGATATTTTTCATCATACTCATACATCATAGTATCTCTGGTAACCTTTGCCAAAATGCTGGCTGCTGCAATAGAAATAGATTTTGCATCCCCCTTGACTATAGGAATTTGTTTTATTGATAAACCTGGTATAGTGACCGCATCGTTTAAAAGACAATCCGGCTTATTTTTTAAATTAGCTAGGGCTCTTTTCATAGCCAAGTATGTAGCATTTAGTATATTCATATTGTCTATTTCTTTATTATCTGCTATTCCTATACCATAATCCTTTGCATTTTCAATTATAGCGTTGTATAATTCATTTCTTTTAGCCTCTGAAAGCTTCTTTGAATCATTTATCCATCTTATTTTTGTATTTCTATCAAATATTACAACTGCTGCAACAACAGGACCAGCAAGAGGACCTCTCCCTGCTTCATCCACTCCACCTATATACATATACCCTTCATTATATGCACTTTCTTCATATGTGTTTATTCTCTCTAATCTTTGATCTTCAAGAATAAGTTTTTCTATTTTATTTTCTATTTTTTTGCATATATTTTGAACTGATTTTCTCGAATCTGTTCTAAAACTTCTCAAAAAATCAAAATACTCTTCTTCAGAAATTTTATCTGAAATCTCTTTTATTTCTTTTGTCTTCATTTTTGAAAGTTCTTCTTCTGTGTATCTTCTAAACATATTAATCTCCATTATCTATAGATTTTATATCAAATTAAAAACAAAAATCTGCACGAATTAAAAAGAAAAACTCGTACAGATTATATTATATCACAAATTATTTTTTTATATTAGCAATATTATTTCTTAATTTTTTATCTTACCTAGAATTTTATCATTATTAAACAAAGGTTTATTTTAAAAAAACAAATTAAACTAAGTAGTTTTTTTATTAGCTTAATTTACAATTAAATTTTTCTTTATTTTTTATAAAAAACTCAAAGTTCCTTATATCTATCCCTCATTATTGAGTATTTCAGGCGTCTCAAGAGTAATTCTTCCTATTTTACCTTCTCTGAATTCATTTAATACAGTCGTAGCAACTCTAGTGTAATCAATCTCTTTATTTCCCATAAGAAAACCTCTTTTTCTTCCAATTGCTTCCATAGTATCTATTCCCATAGGACCTAATTCCTCTAATTTATACCTTGTCATTAACTCATTTGGAGCAATTTCTGTTAGCCTTTCTATCAATTTTAACCCTAAAGTTTCTATATCTAGTATTTCATCTTTAATTGCCCTTGTGAAAGCAAGATTTAAAGCTACATCCTGGTCTTCAAATTTAGGCCATAATATACCAGGAGTATCTAAAAGCTCCATATTTCCTCTAATTTTCACCCACTGTTTCCCTTTTGTAACTCCAGGTCTATCACCTGTTTGTGCACTTCTTCTTCCTGAAAGTTTATTTATAAGAGAAGACTTTCCAACATTAGGTACACCTACTATCATCAATCTTATACCCCTAGTTTTTCTTCCTTGCTCAGAAAATTTATCCCTCATGCCTTTGGTAAGATTTTTACACTCTCCAGCTATCTTATTTACTCCTGCTCCTGTCATGGAATTTATTGTAATCGCTTTTATGCCTCTTTTGGCGTAATAAGCAATCCATAAATCTAAATCTTCTTTTTTACAAAGATCCGACTTATTTAAAAGAACTATTCTCGGCTTATCGCCTACAAGTTTATCAATGTCCGGATTTTTACTACTAAAAGGAATTCTAGCATCTAAAAGCTCTATTACAATATCAACTAACTTTAAATTTTTTTGGACAAGTTCTTTTGTCTTTTTCATATGTCCTGGATACCAATTAATATTTAAATTATCATCTCGCAAATATTCTTCATTATAACTCATATTTTTCCTCTTTCCAAATTCTTAAATATCTATATTAAAAATAAAAAAGGATGTCTAAAGAGACACCCTTCTAAACGATATTCAACTAGATTATCTAACGTTTCTAGCTTCTTTAATCTTAGCAGCCTTACCAACTCTACCTCTTATGTAGTTGATCTTAGCTCTTCTTACCTTACCATGTCTAGTAACTTCGATCTTTTCTACCTTTGGTGAATGAACTGGGAAAGTTCTTTCAACACCTACACCGAAAGAGTTCTTTCTAACTGTAAAAGTTTCTCTGATTCCACCATTCTGTCTCTTTATAACAACACCTTCGAATACCTGGATTCTTTCTCTCTTTCCTTCAATGATCTTAACGTGTACTTTTACTGTGTCCCCTGGTCCAAAGTTAGGAACATCATTCTTTACCTGTTCAGCTTCAATAGCCTTAATTAATTCGTTCATATTTTCCTCCTAATCCTAGACGTACTTAAAACTTGACCTTTGTAACAGAGGTACGCCCGTATTTCAATAACTATTAAATTATACCTTTTATAGCGCATATTGTCAATGTTTTTATTCAAAAAATCCCTATAGAAAAAAATTATTATATGAAAAAATTAAATGCTATTTTCCCTCTGAAAAAAAGCCTTTTTCACTTTTATTTTTAAATAATATAGTGTATAATAGTAATTAGTTTTATACAATTTTTAACGATATCTAAGGATGAGCATTGAAAGTTTTTCAGCTAATCCTTTTATTATATTAAAATATGGTAACGATATTACCAAAAAATTGAAAGAGGTGTCGAAAATGGGAATTTATGAAGAATTAGTAGCCCGTGGATTAATTGCACAGGTTACAGACGAAGAAGAAATCAAAGAATTAGTCAATACAGGTAGAGCCACTTTCTATATAGGTTTTGATCCAACTGCCGATTCACTTCACGTTGGACACTTTATGGCATTATGTCTGATGAAGAGACTTCAGATGGCTGGTAATACACCTGTCGTACTTGTAGGTGGTGGTACTGGATATATCGGTGACCCATCAGGTCGTACTGATATGAGAAATATGATGACTCCTGAAACAATTCAACACAATTGTGATTGTTTCAAAAAACAGATGGAAAGGTTTATTGAGTTTGGTGAAGGAAAAGCTATAATGGTCAACAATGCAGATTGGCTACTAGAGCTTAACTATATTGAAATGATAAGAGAAATAGGACCTCACTTCTCTGTTAATAATATGCTTAGAGCTGAGTGCTATAAGCAGAGACTTGAAAAGGGACTATCTTTCCTTGAATTCAATTACATGTTGATGCAGTCATATGACTTCTATCATTTATATAAAAAATACGGATGCAATATGCAATTTGGTGGAGATGACCAGTGGTCAAATATGCTTGGTGGTACAGAGCTTATACGTAGAAAATTAGGCGAAGACGCATATGCTATGACTATTACCCTTTTACTTAATTCTGAAGGTAAGAAAATGGGTAAAACGGCAAATGGTGCAGTTTGGCTTGATCCTGAAAAAACTTCTCCTTTCGAATTTTACCAATACTGGAGAAATGTTGCAGATGCAGATGTTCTTAAGTGCATAAAAATGCTAACTTTCCTTCCTTTAGAAGAGATAGATAAAATGAGTTCTTGGGAAGGTTCTCAATTGAATAAAGCAAAGGAAATACTTGCATTTGAGCTTACTTCTCTAGTTCATGGAGAAGAAGAAGCTAAAAAAGCTGAAACTGCTTCTAAAGCGTTATTTGCAGGTGGTAATGATGATACTCATATGCCTACTACTGAAATATCAGAAAAAAAGCTTGTTGATGGTGCTATAAATATTATGGATTTAATCCTTGAATGTGATTTACTTCCTTCAAAAAGCGAAGTAAGAAGATTAATCAAGCAAGGTGGTCTTTATGTAAATGATGAAAATGTTAATGATTTTGATCTTCAAATAACTAAAGAAATGCTTGAAAATAAAGTTATTATACGTAAAGGTAAAAAAACTTATCATAAAGCAATAATTAAATAATTATTAAAAAACAGCCGATTTACAAAATTGTAAGTCGGCTTATTTTTATTAAAATTATTTACTTTCATTTTCTTTTATTAGTTTTTCCACTTCATCTTCCCAGTTTTTATTCCTTTTTTTCTCTATTATAAATGGTGTTAAAAACATTATACCTGTTATCGTTATTACTAAAATATTATTTATTGCACTTGAAGTCAAAAATGTAAATATTGTGGACATTACTATTGATAATATCAATACAGTAACTACTAAATATAATAAATAATCATTTCCTACCTTAAAAGGTCTTTTTATTTCTGGATGTTTTTTTCTCATATTAATTATTGCTAAGCCCATTATAATATAGGCTATTGAATATTGAATAACTGCTGAATTTGCAAGAATTAACATTACTTGATTAATTCCGGGCACTAATAAAAATAAAACTGCAAAACAAGAAATTACTATAGCCTGACAAATCATCACAGAATCTGAAAGTTCAAGATCATTTACCTTCCAAAATTTTAATTTAGGGGGGTAAAATCCCCTCCTTGCACTAGAAATTATTGTTTTTGCAGGCCCTGTTGCCCATGCACAAACTTGAACCATTATGCCTATGAGCACAAAAATACTAAATATATTAACTAGATAGTATGGCAACCCTAGAATTTTAGAATATATTTCTATTGATTGTGATATATTATCAAGCTGTATATGACCTTTTGGAACTACATTGGCTAATATTAAGGAGTTTACTAAATTCAATAAAAAAATGAACACAAGAGCAAACAAAGCTCCTAACATATATGTTTTTGTTGGTTTTTCTAATCTTTTGATGTATACTGCTGACATTTCTTGCCCTACAAATATAAACATTATTGGAGTGAAATATTTTATACTACTTTTTGTAGTGTGATCAGGAATAAATTTTGACCATTCTATAGATGCCAATGCACCTTTTGGATCTAAGCCCACTTTAATACTACTTGCTATACCGAGTACTAACATCATTGCTAATGGTATATAAAGTCCAAACCAAATCCCTACTTTTCCACATATCTTCGCCATATCAAATTTTAAATTTAAAATAGTCACTAACCAGTAAGCTAAAACAATTACAGCAAAAGTGAATACATTATTAAGACCAAAAGCTTTATTTCCTATTATAATTCCTATAAGAGGTGATAGAGATGATGCAATCAAAACCATTGCTGGAAACATTTGAACCCATAACAACCAAGAAACAACAAAGCCCCACTTCTTTCCTAAAGAGTTTGTAACCCACAATTCCATACCACCATC
>JAHHSS010000074.1 GCA_020025095.1 Peptostreptococcus sp. | reverse complement strand
AGAGTTTAAAACAGCAATAAAAACACTTTATATGTACAGGTTTGAGATTGTTAGTTCATTGGAAACAAGCTATACAAATGCAGTTGTAGAGGGAAATAATAGCATGATTAAGGCTATTAAGAAAACAGCCTGCGGCTTTAGAAGTTTTGTAAATATGAGATTAAGAATTATGATGCGGGAAAAGACAAAAATAGAAAAATACGACAGCAAGCAGAGTATTTCTACTCTAAATGCTGTCGCATAAAATTATACGATTTTATTTCATCAACGTTAGTTGACAAAGAACCAAAATAAAAAGACGAGAGAACTGCACAAGTGTTAAGTTTCTGGTCTTTTTTATTTTAAAGTGCAAGATTTAGAATATTTACTATATCACTACTGTGAAGAGGCCAATAATGCCCAACATATTCTGAATCTGCAGTAGCTCTTTTAGCCATCGTTTCAAAATCCTTATTTGTAATATCTAGTTCTTTAAGACTTGTAGCAAGTTTTAAAGACTTAAAAAAGTATTTAAGTTTGTTAGAAAGTATAATAGCCATTTCTTTTTGAGTATAGTTATTATAATCTACATTAAAAACCCTGTTTGCAAGTTGAGCGAGTTTGTCAGGATTTTTGTCAGCCATATAAATACACCAAGCAGGAAATACAATTGCCATTCCTTCACCATGAGTGATATTGTATTGAGCACTTAGCTCATGTTCTATTCTATGAGATCCCCAACAAGCTATTCTACCAGTATCTAAAATACCACTATGAGAAATAGAAGCTAACCATTGTATTTCAGCCCTTGCATCATAGTTTTGTGGATTATCCATCAATCTTTTTGCATTTAGCATAAGAGCTTTAATAGCACCCTCTATTAAATAATCGGTAGTGTCTACATGTTTTTCATTTGTGAAGTATCTCTCCAATAGGTGAGATAAAATATCTGCACAACCACAGCTAGTTTGATATGAAGGAAGTCCAAGTGTGTAGCTTGGATTCATTATAGCAAATTTTGGAATAATCATATCATTTTCAAATCCCTTTTTTAGGAGTCCATTTGATATAATTGATGCGTTTGAAGTTTCCGATCCACTTGCTGGTAAGGTTGTAATAGCACCAACTGGAACTGATGATTGTGGAATGATATCTTTATCAAAGAAATCCCATACATCTCCATCATAATTAATACCTACTGAAACTGCTTTAGCAGTGTCTATGGAACTACCTCCACCAACAGCTATAATAAAATCAACAGACTTTTCCTTTCCTAAATATATCAAATCTCTTACTAATTCTACTTTGGGATTTGGAACGACTTTCCCACAACTTGAAAAGTTAATATTAAGCGATTCGCAACTCTCTTTAATAAATGCCCATATTCCAAGATCTTTGATAAAATCTCCACTATAAATAAGAAGTAGAGATTTTACTTGATATTTTTTTAAAATACTAGGTATTTTTGTTAGGGAATTCTTACCAAAAATAATTTCTGAACGATTACTATAATTAAAGTCTAACATAAAAATTTACCACCTTTAAATATATTTAGCAATACTCGACAGGAATAGCTAATTTCTTAAGGGTATCCTCCCACTCTTTAGAAATTGTCTCATCTGTTACAATACAGTCAATATCAGATATAGGAGATATAATAAAATCAGCAATATCATCAAGCTTCGTATGGTCAACAACTAGAAAAGTTTTTCTAGAGTGTTTTATATAAGCTTTTCTAATATGGCTTTCATTTAAATTGTTATCTACAATTCCATATTTTATATCAATTGCAGAAGGGCTAATAAATGATTTATCACTTACGAAATTAGAAATTGAATTTATAGCTTGGGGACCAATAAATGATCCTGATTTTTGTTTAAATATACCACCAATTCCTATTATTTTTATAGAAGTAACCTCGTCTCTAAAAAGATCCATTATTCTAAGAGAATTTGTAATAATAGTTACTTTTATACCAGATCTAATAATGGCTTTTGCTAAAGATAAGCAAGTGGTACTAGAGTCTAACATAATAGTATCATTTTCTAAAATAAAATTTGAAACAATATAAGTAGCTAATTTATCCTTAACATCTGAAATAAAAGTTTCTCTTAGATAAATAGGAACACTTTTATCTTCAATATCTGAATCAGGAAGAAAAGCTCCTCCGTGAATTCTTTTTATTTTGCCTTCTGATTCTAATTCTCTTAAATCTCTCCTTATAGTTTCTTCACTACAAGATAGTTTTTGACTCATATCTGAAATGAGAATGCTTCCGTATTTTTTAAGTTCATCTTCTATAAATCTTTGTCTATCAATTTTTAGCATAACAGATAAATTATCCTTTCTAAAATACAATAAATGCACTCGTTTCAGTGCTAACTGTATGAATAACGAAAATAAATATTATATTTTCATACTATCATAGTGGGTATTAAAAATCAACATAAAACAACAAAAGAACACAATTTTCAGAAAAAACACATAAAAATAGTTGACATTTGTGAATAAATGTTGTATTTTGTGAGTATAGTACAATGCTCGACAAAAAGCCTGTATGTATAACGTATAAATATTTTGTGTATTTTTAAAAATTTAAATTATTATTAAAACAGAGAGGAATATTGATATGAAAAACGAACCAAAAAAAAATGGAAGTTTTTGGGGGCTGGTGCCTCTAGTGGTATTTTTAGTTGTTTACTTTATAATGGGAATAGGAACAGGTGGATTTGATAATTTTCCATTGTTAATAGGGATGTTTCTAGCATCAGCAATTGCTTTATTTGTAAAGAGTCCTGTGGCTGAAAAGAAAACCTTTGCACAAAAGGTGGAGATGTTTTGTAGAGGTGGAGGAGAACAAACCCTAATATTAATGGTAATTATTTATATGCTTGCAGGAGCATTTTATGGTGTAGCAGGTGAAATGCATGCAACTGATACAGTCACAAATATAGGTATATCAATACTACCTGCAAATATGATTCTTCCAGGGCTATTTGTAATAGCTTGTATACTTAGCTTCTCAATGGGAACTTCAATGGGAACCGTTTCGGCCTTGATGCCAATAGCCATAAATATATCAACTAAAACGGGTGTTAGTATAGCTTTATTAGCTGGTATTGTAGTTGGTGGGGCAATGTTTGGAGATAATCTATCTTTTATATCAGACACAACAATAGCTGCTACAACTACTCAGGGAATAGGTATGAAAGAAAAATTCAAGGCTAATATTATTATGGTTTTACCAGCATTTTTAATTACCATAGCTTTACTACTATTCTATCCAATTGATGCTACTAAGGTAGTTTCATCAGGACCAATAAATATTATCAATTTACTTCCGTATATATTAATTATAGCACTTTCTCTTGCCGGGCTTCATGTAATACCAGCTATGACAATATCAGTACTTTCAGGTATGGCAATAGGAATTATGCACGGAGATTTTACATTTATACAGTCATTTGGAATAGTTCACAAAGGTATGACATGGATGCAAGATATGGCGATAATAGCCATATTTGTAGGTGGTTTAGTAGAGCTGATGAAGTATCTTGGAGGTATAGACTGGCTTCTTTCAAAACTTTCAAATGGAATGAAAACTAGAAAAGGTGCAGAATTAAGTATAGCGGCCTTAGTAAGCTTAGTAGATATAGCAACTACAAATAATACGATATCAATAATAGCTGTAGGGCCAATAGCCAAAGATATTTCTAAAGAGCATGGAATATCTCCTCAGAGAACAGCAAGTATATTAGATACTTTTTCTTCTGCATTTAATGGGCTTACACCGTATGCTGGTCAGCTATTAACAGCTGGTGCATTGGCGGGAATATCTCCAGTTACAATAATGCCGTATGTGTGGTATTCTATTCTTATGATTGTTTCTGGAGTAATATATATAGTATTCGGTTTTTCTACAGGAGAAAAAAAGAAAAAACAAGCTTAATAGATATTTGATTATTTAAAAGAGAGGGTGCGAAAATGAGAGATTATTCAAGACACTTTTTACTAGATGCAGAAAGTGCTTCACAATATGCTAAGGACGTTTTAGATATATTCAAAGAAGATGAAAATCTTTGTGTAGAAGAAATAGGTGACGGGAATATAAACTATGTTTTTAAAATAGTATCAGAAGATACAGGAAAATCAGTAGTAATAAAACAAGCAGATGCATTTTTAAGATCATCAGGAAGACCTTTAGATCTTCATAGAAATAAAATAGAAGCGGAGATTTTAAAAATAGAAGCAAGTCTTGCAGAAGGGCTAGTTCCTAGAGTATACTATTATGATGAAAATATGTATGCGCTTTCAATGGAAGATATTTCAGAGTGCAAAAATCTAAGAAAAGAACTACTAAAAGGAAAGAAGTTTAGTCATTTATCAGAAGGAATATCTACATTCTTGGCGGATACTCTATTACCAACGACAGATCTTGTGATGGATAGAGCGAAAAAGAAAGATCAAGTAAAGTTATTTACAAATCCAGAGCTATGCGATATTTCTGAAGATCTCGTGTTTACAGAACCATATTGGGATTATAAGGGAAGAAACATTATTACAGAAGGCAATGAAGACTTTGTAAGAAAATATTTATATGAAGATAAAGAACTTCATGCTGAGGTAGCTAAATTGAGAAATAATTTTATGAATAATGCACAAGCATTGATACATGGAGATCTTCATTCTGGTTCGATATTTGCAAATGATGAAAGGATGGTAGTTATAGATCCAGAATTTGCATTTTATGGACCAATGGGATATGATATTGGAAATGTAATAGGAAATCTTGTATTCTCTTGGGGAAATTCAGCTTATACTAGACCAAAAGACGAGGATTTTCAAGGTTATGTAAAAAACACAATAAAGGAAATAGTAGATAAATTTATTGTTAAATTTGATGAAAAATATGATAGAATAGTGGAATTCCCCTTGTATAAAGTTGAAGCTTTTAAGAGAAGCTATATAGAAAATGTAATTTCAGATTCAGTAGGATATGCAGGAACTGAAATAATAAGAAGGGTAGTAGGAGATTCAAAGGTAGCAGAAGTAAGTGAAGTAAAAGATTTATCTATCAAATTACCTATGGAGCAAAAGTTAATAGAGATAGGTATAGCATTTATAAAGAATAGAAAAAATTTAAAAACAGGAGAGCTTATTTCTGGACTATTAAAAAAATAATAATTAGGGGCGATAAATAAAATGCCGTATTTTAAGGGAGTGATAGAATGGAAAGACAGGATCAGGGGATGGCATTTATGCTGCAGTATGAGAATGTCGCATGGTATGAAAATGGAAAGGTTCGTATATTAGACAGAAGAATATATCCAACAGAGGTAAAGTTTGTAGAATGTAGTAGCTATACAGAAGTAGCTCAGGCAATTACGGATATGGTAACTCAGAGTGCTGGACCATATACGGCTGCAGGTATGGGAATGGCTTTGGCAGCATATGAATGCAGAAAAGAAGAGGAAAGTAAGCAAAGAGAATTTCTTAAAAAAGCAGCTTATACAATATCAAATGCACGTCCAACAACAGCAAATAGATTAAAGGCAGTAACGGATGGGTGTTTAAAGGCTGCAGATGAAGCCTTTGCTTTTGGAAAAGATCCAGTAGAAGCAATTTTCCTAAGAACAATAGATTCTTTAAATAGAAGATATAAGACAATGGGACTTGTTGGTGAATATCTTGCAGAGCTATTTCCTAAGAATGGAACAATCTTAACTCAATGTTTTGGCGAAACAATAATAGGAACAATGTTGAGAGCGGCGCAAAAGAATAACAATAATGTAAAAATAATATGTGCAGAAACAAGACCATATCTTCAGGGGGCTAGGCTTACTTCGAGTTGTTGTTATGAAATGGGATTTGATACTACAGTAATTACAGATAATATGGTTGCCTATGCTATGCAGAATAAAGGAATAGATCTATTTACATCTGCAGCAGATACAATAGCTAGAGATGGTCATATAGCAAATAAAATAGGGACATTCCAAATGGCTATTTTAGCAAAATATTTTGGAATTCCATACTTTGTAACAGGAATACCAGATAAAGACAAGCTGTCAGGAAAAAATATAATAATAGAGGAAAGAGATCCAGAATTAGTTCTTAAGTATAGAGGTATATCTAACACTCTAGAAGGTGTAAAAGCAATATATCCTTCATTTGATGTAGTACCACCTCATTTAATAAGTGGAGTAGTAACAGATAAAGGAGTATTTACACCATACACTTTAAATGACTATTTCAAAACAGAAACAAAAGAATTTTATTAGAGAGAAGGAAAAATATGTTACTTGAAAAAGAAAGAAGAGATATTGTTGAATATGGTAAAAAAATGATAAGCGAAGGTCTTACAAGTGGCACAAGTGGAAACATAAGCATATACAACGAAGAAGAAAAATTAATGGCAATAAGTCCTTCAGGCATTGGATACTTTGAAACAAATCCTGAAGATATTGTTATAATGAATTTAGATGGAGAAGTTATTGAGGGAAATAGAAAAGCTTCTAGTGAATGGGCGCTTCATGCCGCTATGTACGATGCAAAAGCAAATTGTAGAGCTGTTGTTCACACTCATTCAATGTACTGTACAGTGTTTGCATCACTTCGTCAACCTCTAAAAGCAGTTCATTATGTAATAGGAGATGCAGGAGTAGCAGAAGTTCCATGTGCTCCATATGAAACTTTTGGAACAAAAGAACTTGCAAAATCAGCTGCTAGAACTATAGGTAATAGTGATGCAGTTTTGTTGGCAAATCATGGTATGCTTGCTTGTGGTAGCGACATAAAAAACGCATACGCTCTTGCAAGTGGTATGGAGTACTGCGCTGAGCTTCAATATAGGTGCATGTCTATAGGTAAACCAGTGATATTGGACGATAAAGAGATGGAAATAGTAATGGAAAAATTTAAAAGTTACGGACAAAATAAGTAGAATTTAAATAAGTTTATGGTATTGATAGTAAAAGTATGTTCTAGGATAGAACTTAAGATTTAAATTACTGTCAATACCATTTTTGTATCATATTTTATAATTATTTTATAAATATACTAGATAAGTACATATACTAAAGAGAATAAGTGATTAAATTTTTAATTTAAAAAAATCGTTATTGAAAGAAGGGGGGGATTATTCAAAAATAAAAATGAATAGAAT
>JAHHSS010000073.1 GCA_020025095.1 Peptostreptococcus sp. | reverse complement strand
TTTAAGTATAATTTTTATTAAATCTATAAATCTAAGTCTTACTTCCTATATTAAGCTACATTACTTTAAAATTTTATAAAAAAAGAACGTGTATTAAAAATAACTTTGCCCACGCTCTTTTTTATATCAAAATATGTTTTTATTCCCAAACAGTTCCAACATTATTTTCTAATGCCTTTATATATATTTCATAAGCGGCTACTAAGTCTTGAGTAGCTACCCCTACCGTTTCAAAAACTATTATTTCATCGTCATCTTCCCTTGCTTTTACCTTTCCATTTATTACATCTCCTAAATCTCCAGTAAAATCATCTTCTGTTATAATTCCTTTTTCCAAAGGAATCAATATATCCCCTGATTCAGATAAAACAGCCTCTTTAGAATCAAAGTATATTTTGGATGCTCTTTCTAATATTACAGGATCCATTTCTTGCATATGATGTTGATAGGCTCCTACACAACTAACTGTTGCGCCTTCTTTTATTTTATTTCCATTAAAGACTGGCTTTGTTGAAGGGGTAACCGTAATAAGAAGATCCGCATTGTCTACTGCCTCATCTGATGTTCTCACTGCAACGATTTTCGTAGAAAAATCCTTTAAATATTCTTGCATTCTTTCTACAAATTCAACTGCTCTATCATAATTTAAATCAACGACTCTTACTTCATCTAAATACCTTACGTTTAGCATTGCCTCTAATTGAGTTTCAGCTTGTCCACCAGTTCCTATCAAAGCACCAATTTTACAATCTTTTTTTGCAAGTAAATCAAAAGCCGCTCCGGATGCTGCTCCTGTTCTTAATTTTGTTACATATGTTCCATCTAAAATAGCTATTATTTCTCCCGTTTTTCCATCTATAAGAATAATCTGAGCTGGTGCAGATGGTTTTCCAGTATCTATATTATGAGGGAATATATTAACTATTTTCAAAGATGCAATATCCATATTTTCTACATAGGCAGGCATAAATAAAAAACATCCATCGTATTTAGGAGCTTGTATATTAGTTCTCAGTGGTGCATCAGCCTTTCCATCTACTACCAATTTAAAAGCCTTCTTATCTGCTTCAATAGCATCTTTTATTGTATAAACTTCTCTTATATCTTTTTCTGACAATAATAACATTTTCTTCCCTTCCTTATTAGTATAATTTTTTTTCTTTTATTTTATATATCTAATTATTTATCCGTGCTATACTTTCCATCTAAATGCCAAGGTTGCATAGCTCCACCTTCTTCTGCAGGTCTACACATCTTAGCATATATATTTAGACACCCCTTCCCTTCTTTAAGCTCAGGTCTAACCCAACTTTTTCTTCTAATTTCTAGTTCTTCATCTGAAACATCCATGGATATTATTCCATTTACTATATCTATTATTATTTCATCTCCGTTTTTTACAAGAGCAATATTTCCACCATCATAAGCTTCCGGAGAAACATGGCCTACAATAGCTCCAAAGTTGAATCCAGAAAATCTTGCATCAGATATTAATCCAACACTCTTATGAAGTCCTTTGCCTATTAGAGCATCTATGCTAAGCATTAATTCCTTCATTCCAGGAGCCCCCTTACAGCCTTCATATCTTATTACTATAATATCCCCAGGAACTATATCACCTCTCTGTATAGCCTCAAAAGCTTCCCTATCACTCTCATATACCTTGGCATGCCCCTTTATGTACATAACTTCCTCATATACTGCAGTAGGCCTTACTATTGCCCCATTTGGAGATAAATTTCCTCTTAGTATTTTCAATCCTGGTTCATCAAATAAAGGATTTTTTAGAGAATGTATTACTTCATTTTCTTCAGCTATTACATTTCCTAATATCTGCTTCCAACTTTTATTGTACATACTAGGAACATCAGTAAACAATTTATTTTCAAGCATCTTCATTACATTCATTACACCACCTGCATAGTGAAAATCTACTACTGTATATGGGCCACTTGGAACAACTGCATTAATACATTTAATTTCTTTTGCATATTTTTCAAAATCTTCCAAAGTCAATTTTATTCCTAATTCATACGCATAAGAAAGAATATGAAGAACAGCATTTGTTGATCCAGCAACTGCCATATCAAACATTATTGAGTTTAAAAGAACTTCTTTTGTAATTATATCTGAAGGTTTAATATTCTTTTTTGCCATCTGAACTATATACATTCCAGCTTCTCTTGCTTTTCTTAACTTTGCATTATCTGTAGCTGGTATTGTCGAAGTGCCCGGAATAACTAAGTTTAAAACTTCACCCAACATTTGCATGGTATTAGCTGTTCCCATTGAAGGACATGCTCCAAAAGAAGGGCATACATTATCTTCCATTTTTATTAAATCTTCTTCACTAGCCCCTGAAAATCGAGCTGAATCAAGATCTGCCTCAACTACAGTTTTACCACAATGATTACCAGGTTGCATTGAACCACCTGTTACTACCATCGAAGGTATATTCAATCTCATAGCAGCTAAATAGCATCCCGCTATTATATTGTCACATGAAGCAATCATAGCTATACCGTCAAAATTATGAACTTTAGTTACAAATTCTATAGACATAGCTACTATATCTCTACCTACTTGTTCATATTTTAATTCTTCAGCACCATTTGCAATATTGCCACAAGTAGCTGGTATCCCAAATTCTATTGGTACACCACCTGCGGCCCAAATCCCCTCCTTGACTGCTTCTGCTATTTGCCTTAAATGCGCAGAACCTGGGGAACCAGCCATATACGAATTAGGAACACCTATGTGTGGCTTTTTTCTTATATCAGCATCAGAATATCCTGCTGCCTTCATCATTACTCTTCTATGAGCTGCCTCAGCTCCATTCCAATATTCAATTCCCATGATAATACCTCCTGAATTTTAATAATATTTGCAATATTGCATTTCTTAATAGTATAATAATATATATTGCTCGCTATTTGAACAAAATATATTTAATGAATATATTAACTTTTTCTTATGCATTCTATATTTCAGATTTTTTTTATCTATATTAGTTACTTTAATATCAGTTATTAGTTATTTTAATATCAGTTATTAGTTATTTTAATATCAGTTATTAGTTATTTTAATGTCAATCAAATACAATTTAGGAGGTACATAAATGAATAGATATGAGATTATTAAAGCTGTTTATAAAACAAAAAATATATCTAGAGCAGCTAGCGAGTTAAACTACACACAATCTGCAATTAGTCAGGCTATTAAAAATTTCGAAAATGAGCTTGGAATACAACTTTTTAAAAGATCTAAAAATGGTATGGAAGCCATGCCTTACACACAAGAAATTATGAACTGTATAAATGACATATGTGAATCAGAAAAAAAAATATACAAAATTTCCTCAAATCTCACAAGTCTTGAAAATGGATATATTAGAATAGGTTCTGTACAAAGTATTTCATATAACTGGCTGCCTGAAATACTTTGTATGTTTTCAAGTGCATATCCTAATATTTCTTTTGAACTTACTGTTGCCGGTTTTGATGAACTACTTTATAAAATAAAAAATAACAAACTTGATTGTATTTTTATTTCAGAATATGTAGCTGCTAATTTAAATTTTACCGCAGTCGGAAAGGATGAACTTGTTCTTGTTACTCCTTTAAATCATCAACTTTGTAATAAAATATCTATATCAATAGAGGACATTCATGAAAAAAACTTTATTCTTTCTGCTGATGGCCTTAATTACGAAACAGGTGCCATTTTTAGGCAACATAATATAAAACCAAAAATCAAATATAAAATTGATGAAGACTTTACCGTTTTAAAAATGGTTGAAAAAGGATTTGGAATTACTATACTCCCAAAACTCCTAATGAAAAATCTACCTTTTAATGTATGCATCCGGCAATTTAATGAACACTATAGTAGAATATTGGGCATTGCATGTTCAAAAAATATAACCCCCTCTCCTGCTACTATTAAATTCATAGACTATGTTAAAAAATGGGGTGAGTTATAATTACAAAAAATTTATTTTACATTTAAAGTTCTTATTTCTATAATTTTTTCTACATATATTTTATATTTTATGATAATATTAAATGTGATATATTCATAGAATATTTATTTTTAAGTCGCTGAGTTTTACCATAATTTGTACTTTTGCACAAGAGGAGGGTGAAATCAACTATGAGAAATATAGATAGTAAAAAAAGAAAAATCCTTAAAATTGCTTATGGATTTGAATCAATACTTGCAATAGTTATACTTATAGCTGTTCTATTAGGTATTATAGACATTCTTAGAATTATATACGATTCTTTTATTATACACTTCAATAGACCAATAGATTATAGTCAACTAAATGCAATTTTTGCACAAATTCTACTTCTTGTAATCGGTATTGAGCTTGCTGTTATGCTTACATTACATAGGCAAACAGCTCTTATTGAAGTATTACTATTCGGTATTGCCAGAAAAATGCTGCTACTTCCTAAACACAACGGAATGTCAGAAATATTACTTGGAGTTATCGCAATAGGAGGACTTTTCTTAATTAGAAAATATCTTATTAAGGAAGACAATACTATCCTAGAGGATACAAATAAAAAAAATTAGCAAAGATAGATATTAAAATTATGCGACTTACAATAATCTAGATTTACTATTACGAAAAGGAGATGAAAATGCAAAAAAAGAAAAAAAAATTTCATACAAAAAAAATCGCATTTGATGGTGGAAATTCTGTAGGAATGACAATTGAATCCGATTTAAAAAATCAAGATAAAAATAACAATCCAAAAAGAAATAAAAGAAAGTATACAGTGTCGGATATATTAAAATTCCTTCTTCCTTCAATTATAGGAATTATTATTTTTATGCTTCCTATAAAAGAATTTGATCCTGAAATTAATCAAGACAAGGTTACTATTCCAATCGCTTATATCGCTTCTTTTATACAAAATAGCATAGGTAAATTTCTTCCTTCTATTATAGTGGGAATTATTGCTATATCTGCAATTGGTGCAATATTACTTAAATTGAAAATATACAAACCAAAATCTAACTTTGCAAAAAGTATTTTTGATTTAACACCAGCTTGGTTTATTACAAGAGTTCTAGCAATGATATTTGTTTTTATGTGCTATTTTAATTTTGGACCTTCATATATTACATCGAATGATACTGGTAATTTTATACTAAATAATTTACTTACAACATTAGTTGTAATATTCGTTTTTGCAGGACTTTTACTACCACTTCTTTTAGACTTTGGTCTTCTTGAATTTGTAGGTACTCTACTTGCTAAAATTATGAGACCAATTTTTACACTTCCTGGTAGATCTGCAGTCGATTGTTTTACATCTTGGCTAGGAGATGGTACACTAGGCGTTATGTTAACTGCAAAGCAGTATGAAGAAGGCTTTTATTCAGAAAGAGAAGCTGCAATTATTTCTACTACTTTTTCAGCAGTTTCAATTACCTTCTGCTTGGTAGTTCTAAAACAAGTTGAAATGGCGCATCTGTTTGTTCCTTATTACCTTACAATATGTTTTGTTGGAGTTATATGTGCTGTTATTATACCTAGAATACCACCTCTTTCTTTAAAGAAAAACTCTTACTATGGAAATGCTGAAACCTTAGATGAAAGCATCCCTGAAGGAGAAACTTACTTTAGTTGGGGACTTTTCCAAGCCGTAAAAAAAGCAAAAAACCATACAGGCTTTAGCCAATTTATAAAAAACGGAATTAAAAATGCAGTAGATATGTGGTTAGGAGTTCTTCCAGTTGTTATGGCATTTGGTACTGTAGCTCTAGTAATTTCAAATTACACTCCTGTTTTTGAAATTATCGGTAAACCATTTATCCCACTTCTTGAGTTGCTTAAACTTCCAGAGCCTGTAGCTGCTTCAAAAACTATGCTTGTTGGCTTTACTGATATGTTTATCCCGACTATTATTGCCGGAAATGAAATAAAAAGCGAATTAACAAAATTTGTAATAGCTACAGTTTCTGTAACACAGCTTATATATATGAGCGAAGTTGGTGCTCTTATTATAGGCTCAAGAATTCCTATAAAGATATGGGAAATATTTTTAATTTTTATAGAAAGAACAATTATATCTCTTGTTTTCGTTACATTAATAGGTAGATTTGTTCTTCATTTAGTGTAAAATTTATTCTTTTAATAATAAAAGCTACTGAAATTTATATATTTCCAGTAGCTTTTTTTGTTAAAATTAGCCGTTACGCGAACACATTATTAACTTATTTTTCGATTTAAAAGTTCACTTCATCAGGATCTAATCCCGACCATCCAAAAGAAGGCATTCCATTTATAGTTGTCATATCTTCTTTTGATATTTCGAAGTCAAATATATTTATATTTTCTTTTATCCTAGAAGGGCTTACCGACTTTGGAAGCGGTATTACTTCATTTTGCAGACACCATCTTAAACATAGCTGTGCAGGACTTTTTTTGTATTTTTTAGCTAATGACAATAATAGTTCATTTTTTAAAATTCGACTTTTCCCAAGAGGACTCCAAGCCTCAACCAAAATATCATTATTTTTACAATAGTCAATTGTTTTCATATGCTTATTTCCTAAATTAAATTCTATTTGATTTACCATCGGCTTAATTTCTGTTTTCATAAGAGATTCTAAATGACTTTGTCTAAAGTTAGATACTCCTATGGCTTTTATTTTACCCATTTTATACAACTCTACCAAAGCCTTCCAAGTATCTAGATTTATTTCTTCCCAATTATCAAATCTATTATAACTTGCAGGCCAATTGATTAAATACATATCTATATAATCTAATCCTAAATTTTTAATACTATTCTTAAAGGATTCCAATGTTTTTTCGTATCCTCTTTCACTAGCCCATACCTTACTTGTTATAAATATTTCTTCTCTATCAATATTATACTCAGCTATAGCTCTTCCTATACTTTTTTCGTTTTGGTAAGCTGACGCAGTATCTATATGTCTATACCCCATATCAAAAGCAGTTTTTATAGCCCTAACAACTACTTCCTCATTTTTCATTCCATATGTCCCAAATCCTATGCATGGAATTTCATAACCATTTCGCAATTTTAATTTTTTAATTGAATTTACCATTTTATCACCTCAATTTATAAAAACTAAATTATATGATTATTAGCTATACAAATAACATTATATGAAATATTT
>JAHHSS010000072.1 GCA_020025095.1 Peptostreptococcus sp. | reverse complement strand
AATAAGCCTTGAATTAATATCTATACATATATCTCGCATATTATTAATCTCAGCTTCAGTGTATTTAATAATCATATCTAAAGCCGCTTTATTATTTATATCTGTTGCCGTTGTTATTACAGGATTGGCACATAATTTTTCAGCTATTAAATTAGTCATTTCATTAGCTCCACCTATATGCCCGCTTAATAAACTAATTACATTTTTTCCTAACTCATCTATCACAATTATTCCTGGGTCACTAAATTTACTTTCTATAAGATTTGCTATACTTCTAACTACTATACCTGTAGCCATTATAAATATAATAAAATCTGAGCTATCAAATATACTTTTAGCCCTGCTTTTAAATTCTTTATATGATATTAGCTCGCCATTAATAATATCATTATTAAATTTTTCCTTTTTCAATATTTCAAAACAAAGTTTATTCGCTAATTTTTCCGCATTCTCTGTTATATAAATATATCTAATAATCACTTTTTTCCCTTTCATAAATTTAATTTAATTAAGTAGACAAATTCTATTCTATAGCTTTTCTGTACTCATGCGAAAAATACTTATCATAGAGCTTTGAGTAGTTATAGTTATCTCCTAAAAAATCTCCTACTAAAATAAGGGCAGTCTTTTTTATATTTTCTTTTTTCACTTTTTCACTTATATTTTCTAAGTTTCCAATTATTATTTTTTCCTCTTTCCAAGTAGCTTTATATACTACAGATATCGGTGTTTCTTTTTTATAACCACCTTCCAATAGCCTTTTTACTACCTCTTCTATTCTTTGTATAGATAAAAATATCACCATTGAAGTTTGGTGAGAGGCAAAACTCTCGATTTTTTCTTTTTCTGGGACTGGCGTTCTCCCCTCTATCCTTGTTATTATAAGACTTTGTGATATTTCAGGTACTGTATACTCTATTCCCATAGATGCCGCTGCACCTAAAAATGAGCTTACCCCCGCTATACTTTCATACTCTATACCAAGTTTTTTTAGTTCTTCTCCTTGTTCCCTTATTGAACCGTATATTGAAATATCACCCGTTTGAAGTCTTACCACTATTTTACCTTTTTTTGCACCTTCTTCCATAAGGCCTATAATTTCTTCAAGGCTCATCTTTGAGCTATCATAAATACTACACCCATCCTTACAATAATCTAGTAGCTCCGGATTAACTAAGGATCCTGCATAAATTACAATATCTGCCTTCGACAAGAGTTTATATCCCTTTAAAGTAATTAGCTCTTTATCTCCTGGGCCTGCTCCAACAAAATAAATTTTTTCCATGATTTTATAATTATTTTTCGCCACTTATCACGAAGATTGGATTATATGGCTTAAAATATTCTCCTTTTCCAAGTTTTTCAAGCTTCGAAATTGAAAGTTGTATTGCCTCTATTTTATTAAAGCCTAATTCCTTCATTATTTCTCTGCATTTATAAAAATTATCTACTAAAATAAAATTTGATACTATTTTCCCCCCAGAATTCAAAGTTTCATACGACCATTTTAGAATTTCTTCTAAATTATCCTTTGTTCCTCCTAGAAATATAGCATCAACCTTCTTAAATCCTTTTATATCTATCGGTGCCATAGCCTTAACTTGAACTACATTATTAACATCAAATTTACATATATTTTCCTTTGTCAAATTATAGGCATCTTCCTCTACTTCTACTGAAGCTATTTTTAAACTAGGATAGCTTAACCCTGCTTCTACTGTTATGCTCCCTGTTCCAGAGCCTATATCAATAAATTTTTTCGCTCGCCACAGTTCAAGTTTTGATATGGACACACTTCTTACATCTTCTTTTGTAATAGGTACCTTCCCTTTTACAAATTCTTCATTTTTCATTATGTTTCCTCTCTTACTAAATACGCTAAATACTTTCTAATATAACAACCGACATTGAATATTTTTCTTTATTAAGTATCTCCTCTGGACTTCCCACTGTTAAATTCTCGTTTTCATATGATAAATTTTCACCTACATAAATTTTATATTTTTTACCTGCTTCTATAACCTTTTCAGCAATTTCTCTTGGACCAAGCTTAAAGTCTGTAAGCATAGCTATTTTTTCATGCATAAATATAAAATCAAAATCCACATTTCTTCCATGGCTACTAGTAATATATACATCATTCATATTTATTTTAAATGCTGAAAAAGCATATTGTATTGAACTAATACCCGGAACAATCTCTATTTCAACGTATGAAGATAGCTCTCTTAAAATATAATCCGCTATTCCATAAATAGATGGATCACCCGATGCTATCACTACAATTTTTTTTTCAAGATTAGACAGAATATATTCTTTCATTTTTTCAAGACTAGAAGATATGAAAAATCTTTCTGCTGAAGTATTTTCAATGCCATCCAGATTTCTTTTTCCTCCAATTAATATTTCTGCTGTTTTTGCTATCATGCTAGACCTTATTGTCATTAAATCATTTTCTCCAGGTCCAATTCCCAAAACATATATCATTTTTTACTCCTCTAAAGAATATTTATCTACTGCTTATTTCTACTCGCTCTTCCCAATAGCTCTCTATCCATAGAAAACATATATACTTCTACTTCTATTTCTTCTTTACCCTCTCTTAAATATTTCCAAGCTCTATCAGCTGCTTTTTGACAAATTATATCAAATACACTATCTAATCTATATTCTCTTACTATATCTATCATAGCATCCGTGGTAAGACATTTGTCAATTTTTTCTAGAATATTTTTTTCACATCCCATTAGAGCTAAGTTTGCTATCATAATTTCTGTTCTTGCATCTGCAACTCTGCTATGAGTATTACTTATTCCCGCAGATAGTTTTATCAACTTTCCTATATGACCTGCTATTGTTATTTTTTTAAATCCCAATCTTTTACACTCCATAAGCATATAGCCTATAAAATTACTCATCTTTACAATATTTTTTTCCTCTATATGAAAATCCTTTACCATTATCTCATATCCGATATTTCCAGGAACTAGTACAATTTCTTTTATACCTTCCTCGCTTTTTATAGAAAGCTCTGCAGAAAGTGCTTTTTTCCATCCTTCATCACTCATTGGTTCTACTATACCACTAGTACCTATAATAGATATTCCACCTTCTATTCCAAGATTAGGATTAAATGTATTTTTAGCAATCCTTTCTCCATCTGGTGCAAAAATTGTAACTAAAATCTTTTTATCCCCCAAAATATCTTCTATATCTACCCCTATCGTTTCTATTATTTTTTCCACTTCTTTGGCAATCATTGATAATGGTGTAGGGTTTATAGCAGGTCTCCCTACTTCAATACTAAGCCCCTTTTTAGTAACTTTGCCTACTCCCTTTCCTGCTGTAACTTCCAAATACTCAAGTTTTTTTGCAGCACAAAATTTGGGAATATTCTCTTTGGAGATTATTTCCACTTTAGAAAAAATATCCATTTGGTGTGTCACATCTATATCATCTCCACCATCTTTTTTTACAGAGCATAAAACATAATTTTTTCCTATCTCTATATTTTCAACTCCTATATTAAGATTAATACCTTTAGGAGTATCTATTTCTATACTGTCCAATTTATTTTTTCCTAACAAGATAGCAAGAGCTGCCTTAGTGGCAGCTGCTGCACATGTTCCTGTTGTATATCCTCTTTTATATCTTTTTCCGTCAACATACACATATTCTTGCATAAATATAATAGTTATACCTACTTTCTATTTAAAAACCATTCCTGCCAAAGTAGCATCTTTTATACTATTTGAAACATCCCTGCCCTTTACATATTCTATTATTTTATATGCAAACAAAGCTGCAGTTGCTGGACCTCTTGAAGTTATTACATTCTTATAGACAACAACTGGCTTCTCTATAAATTTCTTGAAATTCATTTCCTTTTCCAAACCTGGATAAATTGTACCTTCTATTTCTTTAGCTATCATAGCTTTTTCTAATATCATTGGGCTGGCACAAATCGATGCAATAAGTTTTCCTTCACTATAAAATTTCTTTATTATATTTATTACTTCATCACAACTTTCTAGCATCTTAGTTCCAGGCATACCACCGGGTGTAATCAAACCTACATATTCTTCTAAATTAATATTGCTTAGATTTTTATCCGCCTTTATAACTATATTATGATCTCCTATAGTTTCTATACTTCCTGTTATAGATACCATATCTATTTCTATATCCGCCCTTCTACAAAAATCGACTACTGTTAGTGCTTCTATTTCTTCATAACCATTTGGCAATAATATCATTAACTTTTCCATACTAATTCTCCTTTCAAAATTACAAATAATATTTTTTAAAGTACATATATTTTTTTAAAGTAAAACTTATCTAAAGTAATAATACAAAATTGCATTCAGTATAGCAGCTGCCAAATTGCTGCCACCTTTTCTTCCTACAGATACAATGTTTTCAATATCTGACTTTCTAAGTTCTTCTTTTGAATCTGCTGCCCCTACAAAACCAACAGGCACTCCTATTATAGCTTTTGCATTTAATTGCCCTTCATTATGTAACTCTATAGCTTTATAAACAGCAGTTGGTGCATTTCCAAAAACAAATATCTTTTCTCCTTCTTCCTCTGCTGCTACTTCTACCGCTGCCATAGACCTAGTTATTTCTTTTTTCTTTGCCAGCTCAGCCACTCTAGGATCTGATATTAAACAAGTATAACTACATCCTATTTTATCTAAAACTTTTTTATTGATACCGCTTAAAGCCATATTAGTATCAGTATAAATTGATGCCTTATTTTTCAAAGCTTGAACTATATTTTCGACTGCCTTATCAGATATTTTTAATATATCAAGATATTCAAAATCTGCCGTTGTATGAATAGCTCTCTTTATTATCATTTCATCTATTTCATTTCTAAATCTATATTCTGGCCTAATAGCATTAATTTCTTCTTGTATAATTTCAAAACTTCTGCTCTCTATATTACCAGGATTTTTTATATAATCCATACTTTATTTCTCCTTTCTAATACCGCCCTTTATTATTTTTCTTACGTAGCTTTTCCTATAAACTTTAGAAATATCCGTATTTTTAATTTCATATTGTATCTTTTCAATATCTGTTTTTTCATCAATTGCAATCCCAACTACTGTACCTGTATGAGAAATATTTAAAAATCCATAATCATTTTTTCTACCTATCTCAATAAGCTCTCTTAAATACGGTGTTTTTTTTATTTTCTCATTAGCTAGCGCACTATTCTCACTTGCCCTTCTTATGAGTTCTCTATCATTATTTCTTACACCTTCAGACAGCATTTTAAATGATTTTTGTGTAACAAATTTATTTTCCTTCAATATCTTATAATATTCTTTTTCTTTTCTTATCTTTACAGTATTTATTCTTGTATCTGGCTCTAAAACTAATACTTTTTTATAATCTATATATCCCAAAGACTCTCTTTTTTCACCATGTATAGGATCAAAGATACATACTTCTGGGAAAAAAATAGAATCGGTGGGCTCTATTTTAGATACAAGCTTAGAAATCTCATCTGGCGTCATACTTTCTCCAAGGTAATCTAATGATGCCATAATACTTGCACCTATGTCGGCAGTTGAGCTAGCCATACCCTTACCAACGGGAATAGAAGATTTGATGCTTAGATGTATATTATTTAATTTTGATTTATCTATATTGAAGTGTTCAAATACATAAGCTACAGCCTGTATAGATTTTGATTTTCTTTTGTAAAATCCATTTTTAACAGATTTTTTTTCACTAATTATTGCACTTGAATATAGATCTATACAATACGAACTGATATATTCTTTTTTCCCTATATATCCCTGAACCAGCTCTCCACAAGTTGCTGGACAAGACCCATATCCTTTTTTCATATAGAACAAGGCAACCCCATAAAATAGCATATGCAACTTTTACGCCCAATTGCTGATACCATATGGTGATTGCCTCTCCCCCTCTCAATTTTTTATTTAATTATTTTTAAAACACCTATAAAATCTACTTGTATTTTTAAAATTTACAAATCTTTTCTAAACTCTCTATTAGCAGTAAATTATCCTTACGTCTTTTTACTGCTATTCTAAAATATTTGGAATTAAGTCCAAGAAAATTGCTAGCATCTCTTATTACTATACCGTAATCAAGTATTAGCTTTTTCTTTAAATCTCTAGCTGACAATCCCAAAGTATCTTTAATCTTTACTAACATAAAAGCAGAATCTGTATCAAAAACCTTTAAGTGCGGTATTTCTGCCAAAGATTTTTTTAAAAAGTTTCTTTCTTCCTTATAAAATTTCCTACTATTTTCACAGAATTTTTTATCCTTTAATAAATCTACTCCCAAATAAGCTGCTATTGAGTTTACAGACCAAGGCTCTTTTAATTTGAATAACTCTTCTATGCACGAACTATCCTTAGTAACTAAATAACCAAGCCTAATTCCAGGAAGACCATAAAACTTGGTAAAAGCTCTTAATACATATATATTCTGATATGAATAGTTAAGAGCAGTATACTCTTGGTAATTTTCACAGAATTCTATAAAGGTTTCATCTACTACTAATTTTATACAATTCTTTTGACAAAAATCAACTACTTTATCAATATTTCTCAATTTTCCATCTGGATTGTTAGGATTACAAATAAATAAGACTTCTATATCCTTGTATATTTCCATTTCAGGCTTTGTGAAATCTGGATATTCAAGACCATCCTCTGTATGAATCATCTGAATCTCTACATGCTTTTTCCCAATTATATTTGCTGCTCTTCTATATTCACTAAAAGTTGGGCATACAACTCCCACTTTTCCATTTATCGTTTTCATAAATAAGTACACTAATTCAGTCGCACCATTTCCAACACATATATTTTCTTGATTAAAAAAGAAGTCACTCTTTTGAGAGTGATCCATAATATGCTCTGCAATACTGTTTCTTAAATCGATATACTCAATATCAGGATATTTTCTTAATTCTTCTATATTCTCAATTATATTTATAACAGTATTTTCAGGAGTAAAAGGATTTATATTTGAACTAAAATCAACCAATTCGCCCTTAAAATGATATTTTCTTCTTATCTTTTCTAAATCCGCCCCATGCTTAAACATTCCACTCACCTCTTATTAACTATTAAAGCTTCTCTGACACTTATTAAAATATTTTAAAATCTTTTTTGTTTTTAAATATTTAATTGTATACATTTCTATAAATACTTTCTAGTGTTAAATTACTATGATATTTTTTCAAAAAAATAAAAAGATATTTTCTAT
>JAHHSS010000071.1 GCA_020025095.1 Peptostreptococcus sp. | reverse complement strand
ATGTTTGGGAGGAATGAATAGACATGAAAAAACAAATAGCTGTATTAATGGCTGCTGCAACTGCTGTAACAACAGTAGCTCCAGCATTAGCATCTGCGGATGTTAACACATATGATGCGTCTGTTAGCGAAATAAATGCTAAGATAAAGGCTGCATTAAATGAAAGATATAAGGATAAGAATGCCGATGGTATCCATCCATCTAATGCAAATGAAGTAGATGCATACATGAATTCTAGATATGCTGTAGTTGTTGATGTTAATTTAGGTAAGGAAAAACCATCTGATTATGATTTAGTTAAATTTTCAGAAAGTGACTATAAGGATACAAAGGTTCAAAATGCACTGGACTCTACAGACAAGTTTGAATTAGGCGAAAATTCATATGTTGTAAAGGATGCAAGTAGAGTTCAAGGACTTATAGAAAATAAGGTTATAGCGACTGGTTCAAATGATGCAGTTAAGGTTGCTATAGTTGATAAGGGAATAAAGGATGGTTCTGCTGTTGAAACTATGACTGACAAGCATTATGTAGTCAGTGAAGAAATAAAAACAACTGATAAAACTGTTACTTTAAATCAGCTTGCTAGTGATTTAGCAGATCAGCTTTCAAAAGAAGTTAACGGTGAAACTGTTACATATATTGACAGCCTAAAAGTTACTATAGGTGGAGAGGAAAAAACTTACACAGAAGCTTCAACATTAAAGACAGCTTTAGCAGATGCAAAAGTTACTAAGATAAAGTTAACTTTAAAGAGTGGTAAAGAATATACTTTAGAAGCTAATGATAAAGCGTTTGATTTAACTAAGCCGCTTGACAAAAATGGAAATGAGTTAAAGTTAGATAATGCAGCTCAAAATATATATGACCAAGTAGAAAGTTTCAAGTTTATAGAAAATAAGGATGGAAAGAGCGACACAATAGTTTTACCAGTTGGTGATACTAATGTATACACAGTGCAGGATGTTCAGGCTTCTGTTATAGAATTAGGAAAGATATTTACAACTAAGGATGGTTACACTAAAGATGGTGCTGAATTTGTAAATGGTATAATAGATGCAAAAAATAAGAAAAATGGAAGCACAGAGTTTAACTATAATGGTGTGAACTACACACTTGCAGATGCAAATGGTCCAGCAGCAAACACTAGTGACGCGTTTGCTCCAACTGCAGGGATACCAGCTCCTGTTTTAGAAAAGTCAGGTGATGGATATGTTCTTAGATATAGTGTAAGAGTTGTTCTTTCAAGTGACAAAAAATTAAAGCCAACTATACTTCAGTTTGTTATCAAGGGAGATTCTCAGAAAGACTTAGATAAGGTGCTTGAAGATTTAAAGGGTACAGAAACTGTAGTAGCAGGACGTTTCACTAGACTAGAAGGTTCTAGCAGATATGCTACTGCTATAGAAGTGTCTAAGGAAAAGTTTAATCCAGAAGAAGCTAATACTGTAGTAATAGTAGGTGGAGAAGCTTTAATGGATGGTTTATCAGCTGTTCCTCTAGCATCAGTTAAGAATGCTCCGATACTACTATCTCATCCAAAGAGTGGATTAAGTGATGATACTATAAATGAAATAAGCAGAGCTTGTAAGGGCTTAAATAGAAAGACTGTTTATGTAGTAGGTGGAGAAAATTCTGTACCAGAAAAGGCTGTTAAGCAGTTAGAAGAAAAGTTCGGTGCAGTAGTAATGAGAATATCTGGTTCTGATAGATATGAAACTTCTTTAGAAGTTGCTAAGAGATTAGGTTACGATGAACAGGTAAATAATACTATCTATTTAGCAGGTGGAGAAGGTGCAGCAGATGCTATGTCTGTATCTCCAGTTGCAGCGAATATTGTTGCTGGTAAGGTATCTCCAGTTTTAGTTGTACCTAAGGCTTCTTTAAAGAGGAGTACAAGAGATTATATAGCTGGATTTACTAATGGATATATAATAGGTGGAGAATCAACTGTATCTTCTAATGTATATAGAGATATTAACAATACTAAGAATATAACATTAAATAGAGTTGCAGGTAGCGATAGATATGACACTAATGTTCAGTTACTAAAGAAATTCTATTCATCTGATAATAGTAAGATACAGGTTAAAGGTGCTATCTTTACTTCAGGAGATACTAAGTTCCTAGTAGATGCTCAGACTGCCGGACCTTTAGCTGCATCTAAGAATGCTCCTATAGTATTGGCTGGTTCTAAGTTAACTAACGACCAGGTAGACTTATTAAAGGATGGAGGTCTATTATCTGGACTTAAGACTAACATCTATCAAGTAGGTGGAGTTGTATCTTCAGATGTTATGTCTGTAGTAGTAGACAAGTTAGGTCTATAAGATTTACTCAAACAAGATAATTATATAGATTAATATATAAATAGAGTGGCTTTGCCACTCTATTTTACTATGTTTATATAGTTTACATAGTTTACATATCTAACAATATTATGTATAATATAAGCATAAAAATAGACTGATAATTATCAGACAAATATCGGAGGGAAATATGATTAACAAAAAGATTAAAAAGAAAATATTAGCGATTGCTTTAAGTTCAATTTTTCTATTTACATCTTCAAATGCTGTGATAAGTTCTTTAGCAGAAGAAACGGGCAATAGAGTAGTTGTTAACGAAAAGTTGGATGAAAAAAAAGATGAAGCTGAAAAGACAGATATAGCTGACAACAATGTCGATGCTACTGTTGATAGCAATCAAGTGGCAAAGTTCCACTTCAAAGACGGAAAAGCGATTGCCACTATAAACAAGTATAGAAAAGATGCTTCGGGAAAAGGATATTTGATGGTTGACATCAGAAAAGATTTTGTAAAGGGATATAGCAATAAATTCTTTACTAAAGATGATGATGCTATGACTATCTCAACTAATTTTAATGCTGACAATAAAACTATCATTGAAAATAACTATTCAAGTTACAGAAGTAAAAACAATGATAGCGGAGAGTATATAAGATTTTATATACCTTACAAAAGTGAGGAAAATGGAGCTTTGAAGATTACATTCACTATTCCAAATGCAGTTCAAGAAAAGCTGGATAAAATTATTTCAGAGGCTAAGGGTGATAAGTCAAAGAAAGATGCTCTAAAGACTACTGAAATGAGAGCAACATTCTTTAGCGATTATATAAAGGCAGATGATAGATTGGAAAAATCTGAAGGTGAGTTAACTTTTAAGGGTGATACACCTACATCAGGTTTCACAAATGTAGACACATATACAAAATACGAAGATGAAAAAATATATAAGGGTTTTGTATTTGATGAAAAGAATAAAGTTTTAAGAATTAGACCAAAAACAAATGCAAATAGAATTCGCCTATATTTAGGTGCTAATAGCGACGGTTTTTCCTATAATTCAAGTTTTGGTGATTTAGATGTTAAATACTATAATAACGGTAGCACTTATCGAAAAGTAAATGATGGGAAAATACATGATAGCAAAGATTTTAAAAATGATGAATACAAGAGAACTTCTTTATCTGTAAGCAGTGGATTTAATAGTGTAGAAATACCGTGGAAAACTACTGACGGAATTATAGAAATAAGAATGAATAATCCTAACAATGTGCTAATGAATTTAAAAGTTGAATCATACACGGATTTTAACGTTTCTTCTGGCTCTAATGAAACTACGGATAAACCAAATACAGATGATAGTATCAAGGCAAGTGCCTATAGAATATCTGGTTCAAACAGATACTCTACTGCGATTGAACTAAGCAAGAAGGCTTTTGATAAATCTGATGTAGCGGTGATAGCTAGTGGAGAAAATTTTGCAGACGCCTTGTCAGGGGGCTCATTAGCAGCTATCAAAAAAGCGCCACTTCTACTGCTTAATAATAATAGCTCAACTATAGAAAATGTAAATAAAGAGCTTAGAAGACTAGGTGTTAATAAGGTATACATACTAGGAGGAAACAATAGCATATCTATTAATACTGAAATGAAAATTTCTAATGATAAGGACAGCGACAAGAAGTCTAGAACTGTTGAGAGAATAAATGGTTCAGATAGATATGAAACATCATATAAAATATATAAAGAAGTTGCAAGAGCTAGCTCAGGTAGGGAAGAAGTGATACTAGTCAACGGAAATCAATTTGCAGATGCTCTATCTGCAGGACCTTTGGCAGCCTATACTAATAGAGCTATAGTATTGACAAATGGTAAAAATCTTATTTCTGGATTAGAAAATAGTGATAAAAACATAATTATAGGTGGAATATCTTCTATGGATTCAAGCTTTAAGGGAAGAAGAATTAGTGGAGATAATAGATATGAAACATCTGCAAAAGTTGCCAAGGAATTATCTTCAGTAGAAAATGTAATCTTAGCAAGTGGTGAAGAATATCCTGATGGTTTGGCATCTATTAGCTTATACAATAAGTACAAGGCGCCATTATTACTATCACAAAAATCTTCATTACCTTCAGTAACTAAGAAATATATCAACGACAATAGTATAAAAAATGTTTATATCGTTGGTGGCTTAAACAGTATATCTAAAAAAATAGAAAATTTATTCAAATAGGCTAATTTTCAATAGGATGTATCCATTAGGGGTATGTCCTATTTTTTATCCTTTCTAAATACTGATTAATAAAAAATTTTCTCTTTCTTCTAACTATATTTCGAAGAGAGTATACTTATAATTTTTATCAGGATTAAAGATTATATAGCCTTTTTACGTAGAAAAATACAAAAAAGTAAGAATTTGTTATATAATAGTTATATGAAAAAATTAGAAAATTTCTAATAATTTTTAATACGGAGGTTTATATATGAAGAAAAATTTATCAGTTTTTATGTCTGCAACTATCTTGCTATCTTCTGTTGCACCAGTAGTAGCAAATGCAGAAACATCAATTAAAAAAGATGGTATAGAATATATGAAAAGATTTAGTGGTACAGATAGATTCAAAACAGCAGTAGATGTGTCGAAGTCTACTTTCTCAGCTAATACTAAATCTCTTATCTTAGTCAATGGTATGAATCCTGCTGATGCTTTATCTGGTGGTCCTTTGGCGGCAAAGTTAGATGCACCAATTTTATTGACTAGTAAAGATTCAATAAGTCAGGAAACTCTTGATGAAATAGCTAGGTTAAATCCAAATAAAGTATATATACTTGGTGGGACTGGCTCTGTTACTTTAGGTGTAGAAAAGGCTGTAAAATCAAAAATAAAAGCCTCTGCTGAGATTGTGAGAATTAGTGGTAAGGATAGATTTGAAACATCTGTCAAGGTAGCTGAGGAGTTAGTAAGCAATGATAAATCTGCAGGTGCTGGATTTGTAAATGGTGCAACTAATAAATTCCCAGATGCTCTAAGTGCATCAGCCTTATTAGGTAAAAAGACAATGCCATTAATACTTACAGATGGAAGTAATCTTCCAAAAGGAGCTGAATCTTATAAGAATAATTCAAAGAACTATATTATAGGTGGAACTAGCTCTATTAATATAGCATCTCTTTCAGGAAAGAGATTGTCAGGAAGTGATAGATATGCCACTTCAGCGGCAGTAGCTAATGAAGCTTTTAAAGCAAGTTCTACTTCTTCATCAGAAAATGCTTGCGTAGTAGTAGATGGTAGAAATTATCCAGATGCTCTTACATCTATATCATTGTCTAAGAAATATGATGCGCCTATTTTACTTGTAGACAAAACTTTACCAAATGTAATAGCTACATACATAAAATCTCAAGAAAGAGAAAGAGCCTATATAGTAGGTGGGACAAATTCTGTAAGTATAGAGCTTCAGAACTCAATTTTAAAACTTCTTGAAGAAAATGGTGGAGTAAATGCAAAGCTTAAAAAAGCTAAAAATAAATTAAAAGAAAGAATGGAAAAGCTGGATTCAATGCTTAGCCTAATTAAGAAAAATGACATAAATTCAGCAGAAATTGACTCATACAAGGAGTTAAGAGATAAGATTTATAACAATTATGTTAAAAAAGAAATATCTGAATTAAATGGAGTTACGGTTAAAGAACTTGAAGAAAAACTTGGGGAATTAAATGCCAAGTTTGATAAAATTACTAGTTTAGAGGATTCTCAATATAATAATATCCTTGCTAAAGAAATAGTAGATGGTAGAAAAAGATTAGAAGATATGGTTCACGATAAAACTTTTAGTGAGTATAATTCTAGTCAAAAGGAATATTATAATATGCTTAAAAAAGCAGATGAGCTTCAGGTAAATACTGGTAAAAATAAGGAAAAACTTGAACTAGCTTATGAATTAAAGAATTTCAAGCTTTCATCAGAAGCTGCAGAAACACCTTCAGTTAATGAAAGTATTAAAAAAGCGACTGCATTATTAGATGAGATAAATAAAGTTTTTACAAAGAGTCCTTTAATGCTTAGGGAAAAGGAAGAGTTGCGTTATGCTCTTGAAGAGGCTAAAAAATCTCAATCGAGTAGCAATATAAGTAATTTGAATAAAAAAATAGATTCTTTTAATAATGTTTATGGCGATTTTAAAGAACTTCAATCAAAGAATGACAGCGCTAAAAAGTTGATAGCCGATAGCAAGACGACAATTGAGCGTAGATTTTCTAGCAGTTTATTTAAGGATTTGACTTTAGTAAGCGATAAAGAGAGTCTAGAAAAAGAAATTGAAAAATCAGTTGACGTGTTGAACACTTTTGAAACTAAGCAGGCTTTGAGAAATCAATCAGATGCTATGAGAAAGCAGATTGATAATTTGAAGGATAAGGTATATTTATTTAATGTGCTTAATGATGGTTTAGATTCTACTATGAAGAAGGTAGAAGATGCTAAGCTTGATGAAGCTAAATTAAATAAGATGAAAGAGAATCAGTCAGTTAAGCCTATAGTGGAAGCTTTTGAAAATGCTAAAAAAGAAGTGGAAAATTTAAAGAATGATTTAGCTAAAAATCCTACTACTGTTTCAGAATATGTTATAAAGAATGCTAATGATAACCTTAAAGATAGTTTTGAAAAATTAAAAGTAGAGTATGATAAAGCTTCAAAATAATTTTTTAAAATCATATAAAGAATAGTAAATATATTTTAAAATAAAAACACAAGAAACAGAAAGAGGAGTGTTAGAGATATAGTGAATAGATATTTTTAATAGATATTTTTAAATATGATTTTCATAGTTATATAGCTTAATAGAAATAAAAAATATATATTTAAGGCAGTGCTATTTTTTAGCCCTGCTTTTTTTTGAAAAAAATTTAAAAAAGTACTTGCATTTATAATTAAAAGATGGTATATTATTACTTGTCCTCTGATGAGGGAAATAAGGAAATAAACAAATGCAAGTTACTTGAAATATTTGATAAAAAAATATTGACAAATAATTTGAAATATGTTATTATTATCTAGTCATCAGAAAGGCGATGAATGAACTTTGAAAATTGAACAGCAGGTTAATTCAATAAGCTGTTTACAGCAAAT
>JAHHSS010000070.1 GCA_020025095.1 Peptostreptococcus sp. | reverse complement strand
AATAAATATTGAATATAAAAATTTATAAAATCCTAAAATTTTCAATGACACTTTAAAAAGAAAATTACATGAATTTTTTGAAAAGTAGTGATTTTCTTTATATTAAATGTTATAATGTAATCACAATATAAGTAATAGATTTTTAATTATTTATATTGTTTTATAAAAAATAAGTTTTTTATTTACAAAGCATTAAAGACAAAAATTGTAGGGGGGAAAAAATGGTAATAGGATGGGAAAATATTGATTACCTTGAAGATTATTTCATTACATATCTCCTTTATAAGAAGTCTCTTACGGTTCCACAGATATCAAGAATAAGGAACAAGCCTATCGAGGATATAAAAAATGACTTGATAAAGGCAAAGCTGTCTGTAAGAAACAGTAAAAAGAATAATTCTGAGGAAAAAGATGTTGTTGATTATTACCTTACTTTATCTAAGGAAGAAAGGATTTCTTTTATTGAAAAGCTGAACAATGAAGAAGTAACGGACTTTAAAAGAAAGGTTTATAAGGGTATTCTCAATGTAGACAATGCAGAAGACTTAATGGTTTTGGTGTGGACAGCTGGAGAATTTCAAGACACTAGGTTTTTGAATATACTGTATCCCCTAACTGAAAGAAATCATTCTAATCTTAGACGGATTGCATATTCAGCTATTGGCAAAATAGCTTGTGAAGAAAGTAGCTACATCCTTGAGTTAGGGCTTTTAGATAAAAATCCACAGGTTAGGCAGTATTGTGCAAAGTACCTAGGTGACATCGGTAGCATTGATAGTATAAGAATTCTTGAAAATCTTGTTAAGAACAAGGCTGGATTTGAGAAAGAATATGTCATAAGGGCATGTAAAATGTCTTTAGACAAACTTTATAATAAATTCAGTATCAAAAAATAACTCGCGTAGGTGCGCAGAGAAGAGTATTTATGAAAATGGAGGGATTCTAAATGATAGTAAGACGTTGTTCTGGCGGTGTTGTGTTTTATGCAAATAAGGTTTTATTAGTTAAGAATGATAGAGGTGAATGGACTCTGCCAAAAGGTAAAATAGTTGGAGATAATTTACCTCATGAAAGTGCTATTCAGAGAGTTAAATTAGAGACTGGTTCTGAAGCAAAAATACTCGATATTGCAGGAGATACTATATATGAATTCTTCTCAAGAAGTAGAAATCAAAGAGTTTGTAATGCTATAATGTGGTATGTAATGGAAGCTGATAGTGATTCATCTGAAATAAGTAAAGAATTTTTAGATGGTGGATTTTATAGAGTATCAGATGCTCTTGGTATGTTGACTCATAGCAAAGAAAAATCGTTGGTAGATGTGTCATATAAGAAATATAAAAATTACAAGAAGGCTGAATAAATATAGAGAGATGTGTGTCCCTTTGTCAAACTGACGAAGGGACTTTTTATTTATAATATATAGGAATTTATTTAAAGTATGATATAATAAAAAACAGGTAATAAAACTTGGAGGTGAAAGTGTGCAACCGTATAGAACACTTCATGAATTTGGTACAGATGAATTTGTAGTAGAAAAATCTGTTTTTATAGGCCATTCCAAACCTGTAAAAACGGAGGAGGAAGCAAGAAAATTTATTGATGAAATGAAATATAAATATAAAGATGCAACACACAATGTATGGGCATACACAATAGGTGAAACTATGAATATTCAGAGGTATAGCGATGATGGGGAACCACAGGGGACAGCTGGAATACCTACACTAGAGGTTATAAAAAAAGAAGATTTGAGGAATGTAGTAGTAGTAGTAACTAGATATTTCGGTGGTGTAAAGTTAGGCGCTGGTGGCTTGGTTAGGGCATATACAAAAGGGGCTAAAATTGCTTTAGATGCTGCAAAAATAGTTGAAAAAAGACCTTTTATCGAAGTTCACATATCTGCTGACTATACTTTGTTAGGGAAAATACAAAACGAACTTTCAAATAAAGAATATACTGTAAAGGATATAGAATATGCAGATAGTGTAAATATAATAGTATATTGCGAAAAAGAAAGATTAAAAGAGTTGTCTTCTTTGATTACTGAGATAAGTAGTGCAACAGCAGAAGTATCTGAAAAAGAAGAATTTTATTTATCTGTATTAGATGGTAAAATTTTAGTGTAGTATTAATATTAAACTTAAAGATTATAGTATTAAACCTAATAGAATAAAATTTTATAAAAAATAAAAATATGCGCATATATATTAACATCATGGAGCAAGAAACTGTTAACAAGAAGAGAAAAAATTGATAAGACAGTTGAATGGATTAGAGAAAAGGTTGAAGAAGCTCATTGCAAGGGGATTGCAGTTGGCGTTTCTGGCGGAATAGATTCTGCAGTAGTAGCTTATCTTATTAAAGAAGCATTTCCAGACAATTCAATTGGTGTAATTATGAATATAAAAAGTAATCCTAAAGATAGAGAAGATGGTATGAAGGTAATAAATGGTTGTAATATAGAATACTTAGAGCTTACTCTAGATGAAGAACAAGCGATGATACTTAATCAAGTAAGCGAAAAATTGGATGAAAAAAATCTCTTGAATACAAATGCAATGAGAATGACAGATGCGAACTTAAGAGCCAGAGTTAGAATGTCAGCTTTATATACAGTTGCAAATAATTTAGGTTATCTAGTAGCGGGAACAGATAATGCTGCAGAAGTTTATACAGGTTATTTCACTAAATTTGGTGATGGTGGTGTAGATATACTTCCTATAGCAAATCTTACGAAAAAAGAAGTATATGAATGGGCAAAAGAGTTAGGAGTACATGAAGACTTAATAAATAAGGCCCCTTCAGCTGGCTTATGGGAAGGTCAGACTGATGAAAATGAAATGGGAACTACTTATGAGTATATAGACAAGGTAGTTGAAGGAAGAAAAAATGAAGTTCCAGATAAAGATCTTGAAATAATAGAAAGATTGCATAGAATAAGTGAGCATAAGAGAGTTCCAGCTCCAAAGCCACCAATATTTGAATAGATAATTTCAAAATATTTACTTATATATAGAAATATGATAAAATATACTGTTGTGATGGGAAAATCACAAAGTTTTGACGTTTTTTATGACTGAAATGTTTCATAAAAACTTAAATTAAGGTGTACAGGGTACATATTTGATGAATTTTTAAGTGTATAATGCACAGACGATAAAATAATAAGGAGTGAAAAGTATGGGTCGTATACATAACATTGAAGCAAGAAAAGGTAAGCAGGACGCAGCAAGAGCTAACGTCTTTACAAAACATGCAAGAGCTATTACTGTAGCAGCAAAAGAAGGTGGTGGTGATCCAGAATACAATGCATCACTAAAGGCTGCCATAGCAAAGGCAAAAGCTGATAATATGCCTAATGATAATATAGATAGAGCTATTAAAAAAGGTGTAGGTGCTGGTGAAGGCGAAAATTATGAATCAATAACTTATGAAGGATACGGACCAGGTGGAGTAGCAATAATAGTTGAAACACTTACTGATAACAAAAATAGAACAGCAGGTAATGTTAGATATTATTTTGATAAGAATAATGGAAATCTTGGTACTCCTGGATGTGTATCATTTATGTTTGATAGAAAAGGACAAATACTAATATCAAATGAAAAAGCTGAAGAAGAAGCACTTATGGAAGCAGCTTTGGAATTAGGAGCAGAGGATTTTGTAGTAGATGAAGATGGATTTGAGGTTTTAACATCTCCAGAAGATTTCAATGTAGTAAGAGATGGTCTTGAAAATGCAGGATATGAATTTGTAATGGCAGATGTAAAGCTTATACCTCAGACTACAACAGCTTTAGAAGATGCTGGTCAGATTAAGTCAATGGAAAAGCTTCTTGATATACTAGAAGAAGATGATGATGTTCAGAATGTACATCATAATTGGGAGATGCCAGAAGCTTAGAAAGTCGTATTTTAAAAGCAGGTGAATTATGGAAGAACAATTCAAAATAGAAGAATACAGAATGGATGGATTAAAGATAGGTACATTCTTATTCAAATATAGAGAAATCATGGATAAAGAGGAAAATGAAATAAAGGAAGTTGAGCTTGACGTTTATAAAATGGAAGGACCGATTTTATTGTATATAAAAACATATAAGGCACCATATATAGAAGGCGCTACTTCGGAAAGTATGAGTGAAGCACTTTATGAAGAATTTTTCTTAGAACATGAAGAAAAAAATTAATTTTATATAAAATCGATTATTAAAAATGAATTTCAAAAAGCAGTTGATGTGAAAGTTTCACGCAGCTGCTTTTTTTATGATAAATAAAAAATATAATTATAAAATTATTTTTATATAAAAATAGATTTCCCTTATATAAATTGCTAGGTATATAAAAACTAATAATAATAAAATAAAGATATAGACAAAATATTATTTGTAAGGAGAATTTAGTAATATGAAAAAATTTATAGCTGAATTTAAAGAATTTGCAATGAGAGGAAATGTTATAGATTTAGCAGTAGGTGTTGTAATAGGTGGAGCTTTCTCTAAGATTGTGTCATCTTTGGTCGAAAATATTATTACACCTTTTATAGGAATTATAACAGGAGGAACGGATGTATCGGGGCTGATGTTACAAATAGGAAAGGCACAATTTAAGTATGGTGCTTTTTTACAGTCAGTAATTGATTTTATAATAATATCATTTTCGATATTTATTTTTATAAAATTAATAAATCGATTAAAAAATAAAGTATCAGAGCCAGAAGATTTGCCAGCAGAAACACCGCTAAGCAAGTCGGAAGAATTATTAGCAGAAATAAGAGATATATTGGCAAAGGAAAAGAAAAATTAATTTTTACAGAAAGTAGATATTTTAAAACATGCTTATATGTGATAATAATATTTTGCATAGAAAAATTCAAAAAAAGTATTCGGTTATAAGTGTTCAAATTTAATATATGGATTTAAGAGGAGGTTAATATGAAAATAGGAGATAAAGCACCAAATTTTACATTACCAGATAAAAGTGGGAAAAATGTTTCTCTTTCAGATTATAAGGGTAGAAAAGTAATACTATATTTTTATCCAAAAGACAATACACCAGGTTGTACCAAACAAGCATGTAATTTTAGAGATAATTATCCTCAGATAGTAGCTAGAGGTGCAGAAGTAATAGGAATCAGTAAAGATGGAGTAAAATCTCACAGTAATTTCGCTGAAAAATATGAACTTCCATTTGTTTTACTATCAGATAAAGATATGGAAGTTATAAAGATGTATGAGGTATGGAAAGAAAAAAAGATGTTTGGGAAGACATCTATGGGAGTAGTTAGAACAACTTTTCTGATTGATGAAGATGGAAAAATTTTGGATATAATAGATGGAAAAAGAATGAAATCAACTACAAATGCAGATGATGTAATAAAAACTGGATTTTTAGAATAACTATTCACTAATATTTACTTAACTCAAAATGCTTTCACAAATGTGAAAGCATTTTTTATATAATTATAAAAATATGAACAAAAAATATCTAGTTGCTAATATAGATATAATATCTTTAAAGTTATAGATAGAATGTGATAAAATGAAAGATAAGATGAATTTTGAGGAGAAGATTATGCTAGATTTAAATTATGATAATATAATAAACAATGAATGGAATGAAAAACAAGCAGAAGAAATTATAACTGCTTTGATAAATAAGTTGAACTACCACAGTGATTTGTATTACAACAAAGATAATCCAGAGATTACAGATTATGAATATGACAAAATGATGAAGTCTTTGATTTATCTTGAAGAAAAATTTCCTTTATTGAAGAGAAAGGACTCGCCATCTTCTAGAGTTGGTGGAGTAGCCCTTTCTAAATTTGAGCAATATACTCATGAAAGACCTATGTTAAGTCTTTCAAATGTTTTTTCAGAAGATGAAATTAGGGATTTTGATAGAAGAGTAAGAGGAGCTGCTTCAGGAAAAGTAAACTACGTTGTAGAATTTAAAATAGATGGCCTTTCAGTAGGACTTACATATAAAGATGGTTATTTAGAGGTAGGTGCAACTAGAGGTGATGGATATGTAGGTGAGAATGTAACTTCCAACATAAAAACTATAAAATCCATACCTATAAAAATTGATGAAGAAAGAAAATTAATTGTGAGAGGTGAAGTCTATATTTCAAAACATAACTTTGAAAATATAAATGCCTATCAAGAAGAACATAACCTTCAAATTTATGCAAATCCAAGAAATCTTGCGGCTGGTTCATTAAGGCAGCTAGATTCAAAGCTTACAGCTAAAAGGCCACTTGATATATTTATTTTTAACCTTGAAAATATAGAAGAATTAGGGCTAAAAAGACATAGCGACTCTTTTGAATATCTTAAAAAATTAGGGTTCACAGTAAGTGAGGATTATAAGCTATGTGAAAACATAGAAGAGGTAATAGAACATATTAATTACTGGACTGAACATAGAGGAGAGTTAGGATTTGATATAGATGGAATGGTAATAAAGGTTGATTCAATATCTCAAAGGGAAGAGTTAGGCTTTACAGCGAAAAGTCCGAGATGGGCTACTGCTTATAAGTTCCCAGCTGAAAAGAAAAAGACAAAGTTAAAAGATATTGTAGTGGAAGTGGGTAGAACAGGAACTATTACTCCTACTGCAATTCTTGAACCAGTTAGATTAGCTGGAACAATAGTTAGCAGGGCGACTCTTCACAATGAGGATTATATTGCAGAAAGAGATATTAGAATAGGCGATACCGTAGTAGTACAAAAGGCTGGAGAAATTATACCTCAGGTAGTCGAAGTTTCTAAAGAGGAAAGAACAGGAAATGAACTTGTATTTACGATGCCTAAAAATTGCCCTGTTTGTGGAGAAGAAACAGTTAGAATAGAAGGTGAAGCTGCTGTTAAATGTATTAATATATCTTGTCCAGCTCAAATAAGAAGGGGAATAATACATTTTGTATCTAGAGATGCCATGGATATTGAAGGTATGGGAGAATCTATTATTACAACACTTTTGGAAAAGAAAATAATAGAAAAAATAGAAGACCTCTACTACATGAATCCAGATGAAATAGTAGCTATAAAAGGTATGGGTAAAAAATCTGTTGATAATTTAATGAATTCTATTGAGAAATCAAAGAAAAATGAATTGTGGAGATTGATTAATGGATTAGGAATTAAGTTTGTAGGAGTAAAAGCGGCAAAGCAATTAGCTTCTAATTTCAATAACCTTGATGAAATAATAAGTGCTGATAGAGAAAGACTTTTGAAGATAGATGACTTTGGAGAAGTAATGAGTGATAGTTTATTGAAATTTTTTAAAGAAAAGAAAAATATAGAAACAATTGAAAAGCTAAGAAATGCAGGTCTGAATTTCGAGTCTAATCATGAAAAATACAGTGACGTAGAGAAAATATTTGATAAAATGAAAATAGTGTTAACTGGAACTTTACCAACAATGAAAAGAAATGAAGCTAAAGAAATGATAGAGGCAAGAGGTGGGAAAGCCACATCTAGCGTTAGCAAATCTACAACATTTGTTCTTGCAGGCGAAGATGCAGGTTCAAAATTAGATAAAGCCATGCAACTTGGTGTAAAGGTAATAGATGAAGAAAAATTTAAAATAATGTTAGATTTGGGAACTAAATCAGAAGTTGAAGAGATATTAAAATAATATTTCATATAATTTTTAGAAAAAGTATTAAAAAAACAAAAAATATAGAGTATCATAT
>JAHHSS010000007.1 GCA_020025095.1 Peptostreptococcus sp. | reverse complement strand
GTATTATAAATTATTATTTAATAAAAAAATAAACTTTCAATTATTATAGAAAAAACTAAGAGAAAAATACTCTGACAAAAAATTAATTATGCATTAATAAAATAGCTATTTGTGGTAAACTAGAAATAAGGGTTATATTTGGATTTTATATAGGGGTGATAGAATTGAGAGAAAAGATTAAAGTGCCTAAGGTTAATGACTTTTGTAGCGTAAGTAAGTTACAAGAATGGAAGGTCGAACTAGGGGATTGCTTTGAATCTGGAGATGTAGTTTGTGTAATTAATAATCTCAGTGAAAAACATGAAATTAAAGCTCCAAAAGCAGGAATGTTGGTAGAAAAAACAATTTATGAAAACGCTATTGTTGAGGATTCTCAAGTGATAGGCATATTTGAAATATCACCAGAAGAGCAGGAAGCAGATAGTGAATTTCTTTGTTCAGGACTTATTTCAAAGTTTATATCTAAGCTAAAGGAAAGTAAGAATATAAACTAATAAAGCGGATTATGAAAATAAAAGTGAAAAGAAAAAGGCATCTTAAAATCTGTTTTTACAAATTTAAGATGCCTTTTAATATTTGCCTCTACAATATTTAGTGTTGATGGTAATAAAAATCTATAAAGAGCGTAAAATTATAAGATGTGATATTTTATTCATCAATACTATCGGATAAAGAAACTAATATTTTAACTACTAACAGCAATGAAGAAGTTAAAAATTTTATTTTTATTATTTTACTTAAATAAAGACTCTAAAAGAATTTTAAATCCTATAAGAACTAGTATTAGTCCGCCAATAATTTCAGATTTACTTTTATACTTAGAGCCAAATTTAAATCCTATAAATACACCAATCATAGATATTATAAATGTTGTAAAACCTATTATAGAAATAGCATAGAAGATATTTATTTTTAAAAGTGCAAATGAAATTCCAACAGCAAGTGCATCTATGCTTGTAGCTATAGCTAAGATTATCATATTTTTAAAATCAAGCTCAAGTTCACCTTTAATGTCACATTGAATTTCTTCTTCTTGTTTTAGCTCTTTTGACTCTTTAATCATATGAAATCCTATAAATAGTAGAAGAAAAAAAGCAATCCAATGGCTAAATGAAGATATAAATCCTGCGAACTGAGAGCCTAGTATATATCCTATAAGTGGCATGATAGCCTGAAATAGACCAAAATAAAAGCCTACTATTATTGCTTTTTTCCAGTTCATATTTCTTTGACAGAGTCCTTTGCATATCGAAACAGCGAAAGCATCCATACTTAGGCCGATAGCAATACTTATTAAATTAAAAAATGACATATTTATCTCCTTAAACAAAAATAAACTCCACCAAAAAGGTGGAGTAAAAATACATATATCATTATACAATAAATACATCAAATAATCTATATGAAAATTTTATCGATTGAAACTAAAAAAATAGTAATAAATTCTTATTTTACTTATTCTACACTTGTAGTGGAATTACTTTTCTGTGTTGAATTTGATTTAGATTTTTTTTCAGCTGCTTTTTTGGCATCAGCTTCTTTTTTATTTTCTTCTGCTTTTTTAATTTCGTCCTCACTTAGTTTTTTACCGCTAACAGCATCTATAAGAATTTTTTCTGTTTTAGCAGAATCACCTTCGCCACCATCAGTTAAAGTGATTTGATAAATATTCTTCCCCCCATCACTGTAAAGTTTATATGACAATATTTGATTCAAATCTGGATTGCTAGCAAGTTTAATAGCAGCCTTACCAGCTTTTTCTATATCCAATACAGGGACAAAATCTATATATTCAGGTTGATTTGCCTTATCAATAGGTCCTTTTTCTTCTTTTTTAGAAACACTTCCAGATTGAGCGTCAATAGTATAGATATACTCAATACCCTTTTTATCTACTCCATCTAAAGTATATGTATATTTGTCCTTAGAAGGTACTAGTTCTATTGATATAACACTTCCAGCTTTGTTAGCAGTAGTGAATTGTAATATTGCCTGTTGTTGATTTACTATTTTAGCAGCTCTTACATCCATTATATCTTCTGAGCTTTCAGTATTTTTGCTACTTTTCTTTACATCTTTTTTACCGCATCCAACTGCTGAAAGACACATTAACAGACAACTAGACACAATAAGTCCCTTTTTTATATTCTTTTTCATATTTCTCCTCCTTAACAAAAAGTAATTCAAGAATGAATTTCACAATTATAAGATATATTATACATCAAAATTATAGACAGATGAATAAAATTTATAAGTTTAACTTTATTGTAATAATAAAAAAGGATAGGAGGATGAATAGGTAATAAAAGTATCAAAAAATGTAAAAAATAGTAGAAAATAAATTATAAAAAGTTAAATGTGTGTAAAATTGTGGAAGTGGTGGATAATTTTCAGAAATTTACGCAAAAATCTTAAAATTTCAAAAAAACTTCAAGTTTATGTGGATAACTTTGAAGAAGTTTCAATTGAAAAAATAAATAATAAATTGTATATACAATACTAGTATGGTATCATAAAAAGAGTAAAATTTATATTAAGGAGGTGAGGTTTTGGGGAGAGGTAAATATTCTGGAAAAAGTGGAATTGTAAGTAAGCTATCAGTATTTCTTATATCTGCAATAGTAATGATGGCAACGGCTTCTTCATTGATATTTTTCAATGTACCTATTTATGTATATTCTAATGTAATAGGCCTATTTATATTTTCACTTTACTTTGGAACAGCTCAATCATTGGTATTTGTATGTATAATGCAGATTATAATGATGAAGGTAGGACTGACTACAGAATTTCTTAGCTATAGCTTTGTGCTTTGGATTACCGATGTATTGATTATAAAAATTGCACAAAGTGGTATGCCAAAGAGTATTTCAAAAAATAGAAACTACAATTTAATAGCGGTTATTTTACTATCAGTGATTTTAATGGCTATATTTTCTAAACCACTTTCAGTGGCTGCATTTAATTGGATACAAGGTGGAGGAAAAAATATTAGTGAATTTATCAATAAAGGTCTAATAATAGAGCAATTGAAAATATTTGGCTTGTCTGGTATTGTAACTTTTATATTTTATACAGTATTTGATAGATTCAATATTTAGGATTAGATTGTAAAATAATTATCAAAAATAAAGAAAATAGTTAGTAGAGAATATAATATAGAGATACTTTTTATATAGCAGTTAGAACTTTTTCCAAATGGAAAATGTTTTCGTGATATAAATAAAATTGTATGTGGGGGAAGTATGAAGATTAGACAAAAAATATTGATGATTACGGCACTTTTTTTAGCGGTATGCGTAACAGCTTGCAATACAAATAATGACGAGAATAAGAAAACTACAAAAATAGAAGATACTATGTTGAAATCTTCTGATTTGGATAAATCAGTTCAGATTATTGATATTAGACATCCAGAGAGATTTTTAGGATGGAAAAATGAAGATGGTGTAAGTGGTCATATAGCCAATGCAGTAGATTTTCCAGTTGAATGGTTAGAGTATGAAAAAAATCCTGAAAATATAGATAGAGAACTTAAAAGAAGGCATATAGATAAGAATAAAAAGACTGTTATTTACTCTGATAAGGATGTAGCAAAAGAAGATTTTGATAAATTTGCTGAATTAGGTTTTAAAAACATACATTCTTTAGAGGGTGGTATTGATTCTTATGCCAAAGAAGGTGGCAAGCTTGAAAGATTAAATGGATATGAAATGTATGTTTCTCCTCAATGGGTTGAAAATTTGATAAATGGAAAAAAACCTGAAGGATACAATGGTGAAAAATATAAAATTGTTGAAGTATCACTTCCGAGTGAAAAAGAAGAATATAAAAATGGACACATTAAGGGTGCTATAAATTTAAATTCAGATGACATAAATCATATTCCAGGTCCAAGAAATATTCAGGAGTATGAAGCTATTCCTATGGAAAAACAGCTTACTTTCTGGAATTTTTGTCCAGATGGAAAAATTAAAGAAGTTTTAGAAAATGCTGGTATTGATAAAGATACAACAGTTATATTGTATGGTACTGAAAAAGCGACAACTGCAGCTGCAAGAACAGCTTTAGTTATGGATTATGCGGGAGTAAAAAACATTAAATTTATTAATGGTGGAAAAAAGCTTTGGAATCTTGAGAAAAGACCTTTAAGTAAAGAAATTGTAAAGTCTGATAGGGTGGATTTTAAAGCAAATATACCTCAAAATCCTTCTATAATATTTAATTATGAAGATGAAAAAAAGATTGCTGATGACAAAAAAAATTCGGTGGTAGCATCAGTAAGAAGTTTTGATGAGTACTTAGGAAATAAAAGTGGTTACACATATATTGATAAGTCCGGTGATATAAAAAATGCTAGATTTGCCTATGCAGGTTCTAATCCCTATGCTATGGAAGATTTTAGAAATATAGATAATACTATGTTTAATTATAATATCTGTTCAAATAGATGGAAAAGATGGGGAATAACACCAGACAAAAAAGTTTCTTTTCATTGTGGAACAGGCTGGAGAGCAGCGGAAACTTACTATATAGCAAAGGCTTTAGGATGGAAAAATATAGGCGTATATGACGGTGGATGGTACGAGTGGAGTAAAAGAGAGGGTAGCGAAAATAAAGAAGAAGGTCTACCAAAAGACGCTCCAGAAAAAACGCCTGAAGAGTATTTTTCAAAGGAATAAGATAATATAGTAAATATTCAAATATATACAAAAGGCTTTGGAAGATTATTCCAAAGCTTTTTGTATTAAATGAAAATAGACTTTAAATATATAAAAATTAGATAGTAAAGATAAAATAAATATAACTAATCATATAAATTAGAAATGCTAAAAATATTTTAATTTTTATAAAATAAAAAAATAATCTACCATAATTAAAAATGTATTTAAATTTAGTGAAAATTTTTAAATATATATATTCATTTAGCTTAAATAAATATAATATAAACTATAAATACAAGAATATATTTTATCTAGTCAATCAATGGTATAATGTATATACAAACATTTGATAGGATATAAGAAAAAAGTCTTTAAAACATTATAATATAATGGTTGTATAATAATATAAAAGGTGTTAAACTAATAAGACGGGTTTTTAAAAACATAAAAAATATAATAAAAACTAACTAATTTAAATATTTTTATGTTAGAAAACTATTTTAAAAAGAAAAAACTCTAAAAGTATAGGCTTATTTAAAACAAATAGAAATAATTATTGAAAGCATCTGTAAAAACAATAAACTGCTTTTACAGATATATTAGAGTGTTTTTATAAGGTATTAATAGGAGGAAGTTCCGTGAGAATAGTAATAATAGGTGGCGGTAAAGTAGGTAAAAAATTATCTGAAGAGCTGTCAAAGGAAATGCACGATGTAACAGTAATTGAGAAAAATACAAGTGTTATAAACAAAATAAATTCGCATCAAGATGTGGCGTGCATCAATGGAGATGCCATAGATTATGAAGTTCAAAAAGAGGCAGGAGTAGAAGTTGCAGACTTAGTAATAGGGTGTACATCTTCGGATGAAATAAATATGTTCTCATGCTTATTTGCTAAAAAATTGGGAGCAAAAAATACTATTGCTAGGGTGAGAAATCCAGCGTATTACAACCAATTAAAATATATTAAAGAGGATTTAGGTCTAAGTATGGCTATAAATCCAGAATACGTTGCTGCTAATGAGATATCGAGAATTTTAAGGTTCCCATCAGCAATAAAAGTTGAAACATTTGCAAAGGGAAAGGTTGAGTTACTAGAATTTAAGATTAATCAAGATTCACCGCTTATAGGGATGAAAATAAATGAAATTATAAAGTCTTTAAGAATGAAACTTCTTATATGTGCAGTTCAAAGAGATGGCGATGTAATTATTCCAGATGGTAATGTTGAATTAAGACTTGGAGATAAAATTAATATTGCAGCATCACATGATAATCTTGAAGAGTTTCTTAAAAGAGCCGGTGGTTGGAAAAGAAAAATCAAGACAGTTATGGTTATAGGCGGAGGGAAGATAGCTTATTATCTATGTAAAAGTCTTGAGCAGATAAATATTAATATAAAAATAATAGATAATGATTATGAAACTTGCAAAACTTTGTCAGACCTTCTTCCAAATGTAGATGTAATATATGGTGATGGTACAGATATGCAGTTGCTAGAAGAAGAGGGAATAGATGATACAGATGCATTTGTTTCTTTAACAGGTATAGACGAAGAAAATATAATATTATCTATGCATGCAAACACTAAAAATATAAATAAGATAATTACAAAGTTGAGTCAATCATCTTTTAGAGATTTAGTTGAGAGTTTTGATCTCGATACAGTAGTATCACCAAAAGATTTGACAGCTAATATAATTTTAAGATATGTAAAAGCAATGAATAATTCATATGGAAGCAAATTGAATTGTCTATATAGGGTAGTAGATGATAAAGTCGAGGCTCTTGAGTTTTCAGTAAAAGAGAGTTGTAAAATAGTTGATATACCACTTTCAGATTTAAGACTAAAAAGGGATATACTTGTTGCATGTATCGTTAGAGATGGCAATATCATAATACCTAATGGTAGCGACTCAATTAAAGTTAAAGACAATATTATAATAATTGCAAAGGAATTAAATATAAGTGATATAGAGGATATAGTTGCAGAGTAGGAGGAAAATATGAATTATGAAATGGTAGTCTATGTTCTTCTAAATATAGCAAAGATTGAAGGACTTTTAATGATTATTCCAGGTATAGTATCCCTAATATATGGTGAATACAATACTGCAAAAGTTATACTGACAATAGCTATATTGCTTGCAGCTTTTGGTTTCATATTTACATTGAAAAAACCTAGAAGATTGGATGTTTTTGTAAAAGATGGTCTATTCATAGTGGGAATCGCATGGATTACATTCTCCTTACTAGGAGCTCTTCCTTTTTATTTTACAGGAAGTATAAATAGCTATGTAAATGCTGTTTTTGAAACAGTATCAGGATTTACAACAACAGGTTCAACAATACTTACAGATATAGAGAGCCTTCCAAACGGAATATTATTTTGGAGATCTTTTACTCATTGGATAGGTGGTATGGGAGTTTTAGTATTTGTTCTCGCTATAATTCCATTAGCTGGAAGTAGGTCGATGAATATAATGAAAGCAGAAGTACCAGGTCCAACAGTAGATAAACTTGTGCCAAAAACAAAGCAAACAGCAAAGATATTGTATTTCATATATGTAGGTCTTACAGTTGTTCAAGTTATATTTCTTGTTATGGGTAAGATGCCTTTGTTTGATAGTATACTCACATCTTTTTCGACAGCAGGTACAGGAGGTTTCTCAAATAAAAATAATAGTATAGCCTATTATGATAGCGCCTATATTGATGGTGTAGTAACGGTATTTATGATTTTATTCGGAATAAATTTTAATTTATTTTATTTGGCGCTATTAAAAAAGTTTAGAAGAATTTTTAAGAGTGAAGAGTTAGGAACATATATTGCAATAATAGCAGTGTCAACTATTTTAATCACTTTCAATATAAGAGAAATGTATCCTTCTTATATAAAGGCTTTTAGATATGCATCATTCCAAGTGGCAACTATAATTACTACAACAGGTTTTATGACTGCAGATTTTAATATGTGGCCTATGTTTTCAAAGGCAATATTGTTGTTATTAATGATTGTAGGAGCTTGTGCAGGTTCTACTGGTGGTGGATTAAAAGTATCGAGAGTACTTATAATGGTAAAGCATATAAAATGTGAAATAAAAAGACTTCTTCATCCAAGGGCTATGGTAGGTGTAAAGATAGATAAAAAAACAGTAGAAACATCTGTAATTAGCAGTGTTTTGGCATATTTATTGGTTTATTTTTCATTAATAGTAATTTCATTTTTATTGATTTCAATTAATGAATTTGATTTTGAAACAAGTCTTACATCTGTTATGACTTGTATAAATAATGTAGGACCAGGTCTTGGAGCTATAGTTGGACCTACAGGTAACTTCTCTTCTTTTTCTGATTTTTCAAAGATAATATTATCCTTTGATATGCTATTAGGTAGGTTGGAGATATTCCCAATACTACTACTATTTAGCCCAAGAATGTATAAGAGAAGATTTTAAATAAATTTGAATAGAATAAAAGAAAATAAATATTAATTTTAAATTCGTGTTTTATTTAAAAATTAGGAATTATATTAAAATATATTTTAAAAAATGTAGTGTACTTGCACTACATTTTTTATTTTAGATTTAGGAAAAAGTAGATATATGAAAAAATCAATAGCTTTATCTATATTTACCATATTAAATATAAAATAAAATTTTCGGGAATATGATTGCGTTTTCACAAAAAAAATAAAAAAAATAAAGGGTTTTTTTAGCAAAAAATAAAAATATACGAATATTTTTTTTCATTTTTTATTAAAAATTAGCATTTTACATATACATTATCATAGACTTTATTAATATTATATGGTATAATCTATAAGTAATAGGCAGTGTTCTTATGGGAAATTTTGTTTGTTACACAATATAAAATTTCATATCCATAAAGAACGCTATTTTTTTGATAATATTGAAAAATATATATAAGAAAGGAAAGAATTTATGTTAACAGCAATTACTGGAGTAAATTGGGGAGACGAAGGAAAAGGAAGAATGGTAGACTTGTTATCTGAAAACTATGATATAGTTGTTAGATATCAAGGTGGAAATAATGCAGGACATACTGTAGTAAATGAAAAAGGAAAATTCATACTTAATCTTCTACCATCAGGAATATTACGTGATGATGTAGTCAACGTTATAGGTAATGGTGTAGTTGTAGATATTAAACACTTAGTAGAAGAAATGAATAGATTAATAGAAGGAGGAATAAAGATTACTCCTGAAAATCTAAAAATAAGTGATAGAGCTATAATAGTAATGCCATATCATGTTCAGCAGGACTGCTTAGAAGAAGAAAGATTAGCAGACGCAGCATATGGTTCAACTAAGAGAGGTATAGCTCCTGTATATGGCGACAAATATATGAAGAAGGGTCTTAGAATGGGAGAACTTTTAGATAGCGAAGAAGATCTAAAAGAAAGACTTAGAGGAATAATCGAATGGAAAAATCTTATGATCGCTAATGGATACGGTAAAGATCCAATATCATTTGATGAAATGTGGACATACTTAAAGGAATATGGAGATGTAGTAAAGCAGTTTGTATGCGATACAGGTGTATTCCTTAATGAAGCTAATGATGCTGGTAAGGATATAATGTTTGAGGCTCAGTTAGGTGCTCTTAGAGATATAGATTTCGGTATATATCCATTTACATCGTCATCTTCAACAATAGCCCCATACGCACCAATAGGAGCTGGTGTTCCAAATCTAAAGTTAACTAAGTCTATAGGTATAATGAAGGCTTATTCAACTTGTGTTGGTGAGGGTCCTTTCACTGCTGAAATGTTTGGAGAAAAGGCAGAGGAGTTAAGAAAGGCTGGTAATGAATACGGTGCTGCTACTGGTAGACCAAGAAGAGTTGGTGGATTTGATATACTTGCATCAAGATATGGAGTAAGATGTCAGGGCGCTGATGAAATAGCACTTACTAAGCTAGATGTATTATCATATTTAGAAGAAATACCAGTATGTGTAGGATATACATTTAATGGAGAAGTATTAAAGGAATTCCCAATAGGAGAAAAATTATTTAAGGCTGAACCAGTTTATGAATACAGAAAAGGTTGGATGAAAGATATATCTAACTGTAAGAAGTTAGAAGAACTTCCAAAAGAAGCTATTGATTACATTAAATATATAGAAGAAGTAGTAGGATGTAAAATTAAGTATGTATCAGTAGGTGCTGAAAGAGAACAGTATATAGTAATGCCATAAGCATTTAGAATAGAATAACACAAAATTCGCAGCTCGTTCTGCGAATTTTGTTGAATTACAGTATTTTTTGTGTAAAATATATGAAAAATACTAGAATTTAAATGAAAAATCATTCAAAGAAAAACTAAATTGATGTTAACATAAAAAATATATATAATTGGATTGAAAAGTTGCAATAAAAGCAGTATGAAATGGAGGATTATAAATGAAAAATACATATGAATCACCGCTTACGTCTAGATATGCGAGCCCAGAAATGCAGGCATTATTCTCGCCAGATAAGAAATTTAAGACTTGGAGAAAGCTTTGGATAGCTTTAGCGGAAACTGAAATGGAATTAGGTCTTGATATAAAACAAGAGCAAATAGATGAGTTGAAAAAATTTCAAGATGATATAAATTACCAAGTTGCTAAAGAGAGGGAAAAAGAGGTAAGACATGATGTAATGAGTCATGTCTATGCATACGGAGTTCAATGCCCAAATGCAGCAGGTATTATTCACTTGGGTGCTACATCTTGTTTTGTTGGAGATAATACAGATTTAATAATAATGTATGAAGCAATGGAACTTATAAAAGAGAGATTAGGAAAGACGATAGCTACGCTTGCGAAGTTTGCGGATGAATATAAAAGCTTACCAACTCTTGGATTCACACATTTTCAGCCAGCACAACCTACAACAGTAGGTAAGAGAGCTACTTTATGGATACAGGATTTTCTTCTTGACCTTGAAAATATAGAAGATTTCCTTCAAAGAAAGAGATTGAGAGGGGCTAAGGGAACAACAGGAACTCAAGCTTCATTTTTAGAACTTTTTGATGGAGATTATAGCAAGGTTAAAGCCTTAGATAAGACAGTAGCAAGAAAAATGGGATATGATGATGTATTCCCTGTAACTGGTCAGACATATTCAAGAAAACTTGATAGCCAAGTTGTAAACATACTTGCAGGAATAGCTCAGTCAGCTACAAAGTTTTCTAATGATATAAGATTATTACAACATTTAAAGGAAGTAGAAGAACCATTTGAAAAGAAACAGATAGGATCATCAGCAATGGCATATAAGAGAAATCCGATGAGAAGTGAAAGAATTGCATCTTTGTCAAGATATGTTATTGCAGATATGATTAATCCTGCTATGACAGTTGCGGGACAGTGGTTTGAACGAACACTTGATGACTCAGCAAATAAGAGAATATCTATACCTGAAGCTTTCCTTGCAATTGATGCGGTATTAAATCTTTGTACGAATGTGAGTGATGGCTTGGTAGTATATCCTAAGGTTATTGAGCAAAGATTAATGAAGGAACTACCTTTTATGGCAACTGAAAATATAATGATGGATGCAGTTAAAAAGGGTGGAAATAGACAGGAACTTCATGAAAGAATAAGAATACATTCTTTGGAAGCTGCAAAGATGGTAAAGGTAGAAGGAAAGGAAAATGACCTTGTAGATAGAATAGCAGGAGATGAGTCATTTGGAATTAGTAAGGAAGAAATACTAGAAGTTCTTAAACCAGAACTGTATATTGGTTGCTCAGCAAAACAAGTAGAAGAATTTTTGGAAGAAGCTGTTAATCCTGCAATTAAGGATATAAAAATAATAGAGAGTGCAGAAATAACAGTTTAAAAATTTAAACGCCAAATTTTTCGAATAAGTTTTTTAGAATATAAAAGTATAAAATATAGAACAAAAACCATACAGCCTTATATTTATAAGGTTGTATTTTTTTGAAAAATATATAGTAAAAGTTACAAAAAAATTAAATTTTGAAAAAAAATTATTATAATAGTTGAAAAAAAATATCACTAAGTATATAATTATAAAAAAAGGAGGGGATAAGATGAATTTTTCAGATATAAAATCTAAATCTCGTGAGCAATTAAAAGGATATTGGCTAATGACGGCTGGTGTTATGCTTATTATGTTTTTAATTACGTTTGCATTGGGCTATACTTTAAATGGAATTTTGAGCCAGATTTTAATTATACCAATAACAGCAAGTGTAATTGCACTACTATTTAGGGTAGCAAATGATGAAGGATTGGATTTTAGCAGATTAATTTTAACAAAAAGTGAGTACATAAGATTCTTCATATTTAAAATACTTATTTTTGCAATCCAGTTTCTAATAGGAATAGTAGCAATTTCAGTAGTAACAGGTGGATTGATGTTTTCTCTAGTAATAGAGGGACAAGGAAATGTTTTTGAGGGTGTATACCAAAGTATGACAACAACTGGTGCAATAGTAGCTTTATTGCTTTACATTGGACTTATGGCTTTGTGTATATATATAGATTTGATTTTCACAATGACACCTTATATAATATTTAGAAAAAATGAAGATATAGATGCTATTTCTGCAATGAAATATTCAAGAGAGTTGGTAAAGGGATATAAGTGGAACTTATTATTATTTGAACTTTCGTTTATTGGTTGGGCAATACTTTCTGTCTTAACTTTGGGGATAGGTTTACTATTCTTAGCGCCTTATTACGAGGTTTCATTAGCAAATTATTACCTTGAACTTGTGAAAATAAAGGAAGATTATGCAAGAGAAAAAGGCATAATAGATAGAGAAAATGAGACTTTATACAGAACATTTTTAGGAGATAGTACTGGCTCAGATGTAGCAGATGAAGATTCTACTTCAGAAGAAGTAAAAGATACTGATTCTTCTAAGCCTTTGGAGAGTAAAGAAAATGACGTCGAAGAGAGTCCAATGGATATTTTGACAGTTGAGAAACTTACAACTATAGAAGGTGAAGAAGAAAATAAGATAAATAAAGATGAAAAATAAATTAAAGTAAAAAGAGATATGGGCAGGGAATTTAATTAGTATTTCCTGTCTTTATTTTTATATAAAAACAAATTACATTCTTAAACATTAAAATAAAGTTTTGAATGTATAAAAAAGATATGATAAAATATATTTAATTAAATTATTTTTTTTAATAAAGTTTTAGTTCGCCTATATTGCTTATAGTAAGATTAATATATTGACTAATGGAGTATAAGCTGGCTAAAAAATTTATATAGTAACTTTAGAAGTTTATGTTAATTAAGCTTTATATAAACATTGGATGATAGAATAATCTTAGTATTATAATGTAGGAGGAAGTTCGATGACAGATAAAAAAATAATAAATTTTGATAAGTTGCAAGAAAAATGGAGCGAACAAGAGTTTGATAAATTTGAAGAATTTTTAAACTTGCAAACAGAATTAATAATGACTGGGCAAATTTCAGTTGCCGAGTTTATGAAAAGCATGAAAAAATATCAAGAAGATAATAATATAACAAATGATGGAATCGCAAAACTTCAAAAGAAGATGATTGAAAAGCTGGGCTTAGGCATTGAATTAGAAGAAATAGACAAGGCAGTTGAAGACCTTGGTAAAAAAGTAAACGGAGAAGATGGTTTAAGTTTTGAATTACGTCAAAAAGCATTCTTTGAATATTACAGCGATAGAATAGAAAAAAAAGAGCTTAACAGCTTGAAAATAAAAAATAAAAAAAATGATTTAACCCTTATAATAATGGGGAAGGAAATATTAATATATAGCGAAAAAAGAGTTGATTTTAGTGACGACGAATTAAACGAGATTATAGCCGGATACAAAGAAAGTATTCAAGGCTGTTTGAAAATTATTACTTGTGAGGCAACAAAAATTTATGAATACCATTAAGGATAAATTACCAAAAGAATTTAAAGAAGAAATGAAAGAACTTCTAAAAGATGAATACGAGGATTTTATAAAATCCTATGATGAAGAAAAAACGAATGCAATAAGAATAAACGATTTAAAAGTAGATAAAAAATTTTTTGAAGATAGAAAGCTTTTCGATATAGACTATTGTAATGATAGAATTGAATGGGCGGATTTAGGATATTATATATCAGGAAAAGAAAGTCCGGGGAAGAGTCCTTTGCATGATGCAGGTGCATACTATATACAAGAACCTTCTGCAATGAGTGTCGTTGGAAAAACGGATATTAGTGAGGGCGAAAAAATATTAGATATGTGTGCCGCTCCAGGTGGAAAGTCTACATATATATTGTCAAAATTAAAAGGAAGTGGGATTCTTGTATCTAATGAAATTAATACTACAAGGATAAGAGCCTTGGGAGAAAACCTAGAGAGATTTGGTGCTAGAAATTGCACAATAACAAATTCAGATTCTAAAGGTTTATTAACGTTTTTTAAAGGTTTCTTTGATAAAGTGTTTATAGATGCTCCTTGTTCTGGTCAAGGTATGTTTAGAAAATATGAGCATGCTATTGATGATTGGTCAGAAAAAAAGGTTGAGGAGTGTGTTTCAATTCAAAGAGAGATAATAAGAGATGGTTTTGATATGCTTAAAGAAGGTGGAATGTTGATATATTCTACTTGTACTTTTACCCAAAGAGAAAATGAAGATATTATAAGTGATTTTATAGAAGAGTATCAAAATGCTGAACTTATTGAAATGGATAGGATTTGGCCACATAAAGAAAGAGGTGAGGGTCACTTCTGTGCTAGAATAATTAAGTCTTCAAAAACTAATATAGATGACTTGACAAGAGAAAATAGTAATAAGAAAAGTAAAAAGAGTAGGAAAAAAGAACTATCAAATTCAAAAAAGCATGACTTGTCTAAAATGAAGGATTTTGAAAGATTTTTAGATGAATATATATCTGATTCTAGTGAAATAAAAAAGTATCTTTCTGAAAAGAAAATAGAATTAAAGGGTGAATTTGTCTATCTTGTAGATAAAGAAATGCAGAATCTCACAGGTCTTAAAGTTTTAAGAAATGGTTTAATGATGGGTGAAATTAAAAAAAATAGATTTGAACCATCGCATTCACTAGCAATGGCTCTTTCAATAGATGATGTTAAATATGCTGTGAATTTAGACCTAGATGATGAAGATGTATATAAATATATTATTGGAGAGTCTATTTCTTTGGATGGAAAAAAAGTATATAAATACTCTGAACCAGATACAGGAAATAATAATTCAAGAGCTTGGATTCTTGTAACTATCAATGGGGTTTCTATTGGATGGGGCAAAGAATCAAATGGAATTATGAAAAATAAGTATCCAAAAGGATTGAGGAGAGTAATAAGAAAATAGCATCAGCTTGCTGGGAAGGAGAAAGTTTTGGGTGATAAAGTAAAAAGAGGCTTATTAGGCGAAGTCTTCGAGGTAGTAAAAATTTTTATAATGGCCATTATTTTGGCAGTAGTGATTGTCCAGTTTATTAGACCTACAAGAGTAGATGGTCTATCAATGTATCCTACATTAGACAATAATGACTATTTGATTATAAATAGGATAAGCAGATATACAGGTGTGAAAAGAGGAACCGTAGTGGTATTTGATAGTACAATGCCGATTAATAGCAATGAAAGTTCTCAAAAATCAGTCGGTAAAAAAGTTTTAGATTTTATATTGCAGGATGATAGTGATACAAAAGATCTTGTAAAAAGAGTAATAGCAGTAGGTGGAGATCATTTAGTTATTAAAAATGGGGTAGTTTATGTCAATGGTAAAAAATTAGATGAGCCATATGTTTCTAAAGATAATTATACAGAAGGTAATATAGATACAATAGTACCAAAAGACACATATTTCTGTATGGGAGATAATAGGAGTAGAAGTCTAGATAGCAGATATCCAGAGGTAGGTTTTGTACCAAAAGATAGACTGGTTGGAAGTATATTAGTAAGACTTTTACCTACAAGTAATATTGGAAGAATAAAATAAAATATTTAATACAGTAGAAAATAAATTCAAGGGATATTCCCTTGAATTTATTTGTAATATAGGAAATTGATAAAATAATTGTCGTTTTCCTATATTACAAATAAGGGGGAATATTGCTTCATTATCTAATAGTGTTATGAATAAAAAATCACATCAGATAATATAGGAGTTTTATTGTTTTTTTGGTGTCAATACTAAATATTATGCAGTTAAAATATTTTAGGAGGTGTAAACGATGCGAAGAAAAATAGAAAAGCTAGAGTTTAATGTAGATGGCGAACTTCTTAAATTTGAAAGAGATAGTGTAAGATTGAGTGAAATCGCAAAAATGGTTGAAGCAAATTATAGTGGGCATATATGTATGGGAATAATAAATAATAAACTATATGATTTAAATAGAACTCTTTATAAAAGTGCAGACATACACTTTATAGATACTACAGATGTAGAGGGGGATAGATTGTATTTCAGAGGACTATCACTTCTTTTGATGCTAGCATGTAGGGATTTATATGGGGAATCTAGGGTATGTATAAAACATTCCATTGGTGATGGTTTGTATTCTGTTATAGAAGATAAGCCTAATTTGACAGAAAAAGACATAAAAATGATTAAAGAAAAAATTTTAAAATATGTTCAAGAAGACCATAAAATAGTATGTAGATATTTGCCAAATGATCAGGCAATAGAAAAATTTATTGACATGGAGAGATTTGAAAAAGCAGAACTTTTAAAGTATAGGACTGACGATTTAACAAAAGTATATGAGTGCTGTGGATATTTTGACTATTTTTATGGATATATGTTTCCTTCTACAGGATATATCAAGGATTTTGATTTAGCTAAAATGGGAGATGGACTAGTAATAGTCGGGCCAGATAAGGGGAAAAAGGATACTGTTACAAAATTTAAAGACCTGCCAAAACTTTTTGATGTATATAGAGAAGCTGAAAAATGGTCTGAAACGCTAGGCATAGATACAGTAGTGGATTTGAATAAAACTATTGAAGAAAATAAATATGGTGATATGATAAGAACTGTTGAAGCCCTTCATGAAAAGAAAATTGCTGAAATTGCAGATATGATAGTAAAAAAATCTAGTAAGGTTATTCTAATTGCTGCACCATCTTCATCTGGAAAGACGAGTTTTGCTCATAGGCTTTCGACGCAATTAAAAGTAAATGGAAAAAATGCAGTTCCAATTTCTTTAGATGACTACTTTATTGAAAGAAAAGACACACCTAAAAATGAACTTGGGAAACCAGATTATGAATCTATACACGCAATAGATATAGCTAAGTTTAATGAAGATATGAAAAAATTACTAAATGGTGAAGAAATTGAAAAAATAAAGTTTGATTTTATATACGGAACGAGGGTATATACAGGAGAAAAGTTTTCTATAAAAGAAAATGAGCCTATAGTAATTGAAGGTATACATGGCTTAAATCCGCTTTTAACTGCTCAGATAGAAGATAGGGTAAAATTCAAGATATATATAAGTGCAATTACACAAGTCAATTTAGATGACCACAACAGAATACCCACAACAGATTTAAGATTTTTAAGAAGAATGGTGAGAGATTATCAATTTAGGGGTATGGATGCAGAAAAAACAATGGAACTTTGGCCTTCAGTAAGGGCTGGAGAGAAAAAATATATTTTTCCATATCAAGAAGAAGCTGATATTATGTTTAATTCAGCAAGTGTTTATGAGCTTTCAGTTCTAAAAAAACCTGCACTGGAAATATTAAAAGAAGTAAGTGATACAAGTATTCATTATTTAGAAGCAGTAAGACTAAGAAAATTCCTTCAATATTTTAATGAATTAGATGATACTGCAGATATTGGGCCAACAGCTATAATAAGAGAGTTTATAGGTGGAAGTAGAATAGTTTAGTTTTAATTAATTGATTAAAAGTAAAAATATATAAAAATAATTTATACAAAGTTCATATTATTAATATAAAAATTCTTTAAGAATATTTTTTGAAAATATAAAATAATTTGAGAGGAAGTGATAAACTTGCCGAGAAAGAAAACAAAAAAAGAGGTAGTAGAAATTTTAGATAGATTAATAGACTTGCATCCTAATGCACACTGTGAATTAGTTCATGAAACTCCCTTTGAACTACTTATAGCCACTATACTTTCGGCTCAATGCACAGATGTAAGGGTTAATATAGTAACGGAAAAAATGTTTCAAAAATATAACACACCAAAAGCATTTAAAGAACTTTCTTTAAATGAAATAGAAAATGAAATAAAAACTTGTGGTCTTTATAAAAGTAAAGCCAAGAAAATAAAAGAGGCATCAACAATTATTGTAGATGAGTTTAATGGTGAAGTTCCAGATACCCTAGAAGAACTTGTTAAATTGCCAGGAGTAGGAAGAAAAACAGCTGGAGTTGTATTGAGTAACGCCTTTGGTGTACCAGCTATAGCTGTAGATACTCATGTATTTAGGGTTAGCAATAGAATCGGAATAGTAAAGGAAAAAACTCCTGAAAAAACAGAATTTGCATTAATGAAGGCCATACCAAAAGATAGATGGACTCACAGCCACCACTTATTAATATTTCATGGAAGAAGAATATGCAAATCTAGAAAGCCGGATTGCGAAATGTGCAATATTACTGAATACTGCAATTTTTATAAAACAGATATCGAAGGTAAGTAATATTTAAACTTTAAATGCTAGGAGTATATACAGACTTTTAATATAATATTTATAAAATCAATCAAATAAATTTAAGTAGAATAAGTGCATTTATTAAAAAAAATTGAAAAAATCCACTTTGAATTTAATTATTAAGAAATATTTCTGGAAATAAACTATTTTTTAAAAAAAAGGAAAGTTTGCAATCGATGTCATCGAATTAATTTAAAAATATATGTAAAATAAATTAGAAAACTAATTATAGAAGCTTGTAATCACTCCTTAAATATAGATTTTATGTTGAAATTGTGGTAATATAGAGTGTGGATTGAAGATTGGAATATAATAGCTTTAAAAGTTATATAAAAAATAAATAAGAGATATAGTATAAAAGTTTTTATAAAAACGAGGAGGTAACGTGGCTGTAAATATAGTATTAGTTGAACCAGAAATACCACATAATACAGGAAATATAATTAGAACTGCTGCAAATACAGGAGCAATACTTCATCTTGTAAAACCACTTGGATTTTCTTTAGATGATAAGCATTTAAAAAGATGCGGTCTTGATTACTGGGACATTGCAAATATACAGTTTTATGATAGTTTTCAAGAACTTCAAGAAAAATATCCTGATGCACAGTATTTTTATTCAACAACAAAAGGTAATAAAAATCATACAGAAGTAGAATACAAGGATAATTGCTTTTTGGTTTTTGGGAAAGAAACAAAAGGATTACCGAAAGATTTAGTAGAAAAAAATATAGAGCATTGTATTAGAATTCCAATGAGAGGAATTGAAAAAGCTAGATGCTTGAACTTATCAAATTCAGTAGCAATAGTTGTCTATGAAGCTATGAGACAGTTAGGTTTTGAAGGCTTAGTTTAGTTAAGATAATTTAGTTTATTGGTGAATATTTTGTATCACTAATAATAGTAAATAATCTCATCCTAAAGGATATATTTTTGTATTTTTTAAAAATGTATCGTGTAATTACTTGGAGGTACAACATGGAGGAAATAAAAATAGTGTGTGATAGTTTATCAGACATCACGCAAGAATATATAGATAAATATGATATAGAAGTTATTCCACTAAATGTAATAATAGATGATGTGGAGTATAAGGACAGATTAACTATAACAACAGAAGAGTTTTATAGGCGAATTAGAGAAGAAAAAGCAATGCCAAAGACTTCTCAAATTACATATGGAGATTATTATAAAGTATTTGATAAGTATACAAAAGAAGGTAAGAAGATTATATATATATCTGCTGCATCAACTGCTACGGGAACTATGCAGAGTGCTCTTATGGCAAAAGCAGATGTAGAAGGCGGAGACATTAAAATAATAGATTCTAACAATCTTTGTTACGGTATAGCAATACTTGTAATAAGAGCTGCAGAGCTTAGAGAAGAAGGAAAGTCTATAGATGAAATTGTTGAAGAAATAGAAAAAATAAAAAATGATGCTTATGTAACTTTTTCATGTGATGATCTTGAGTATCTAAAAAGAGGCGGAAGAATATCTGGAACTAAGGCTATGATAGGTACAGTTTTAAATATAAAACCTATATGTGTAATTAATGACGGTATAGTAGATAATGTTGCCAATGCAAGAGGGAAGAAAAATGTAGCGGCTAAGTTAATAGATGTTGCAAAAGAAAATGGGGTAACAGATTTAAGTAATCAAACTGTATTTATAGGATATACAGATGATATGAAAGAAAGAGATAGATTAGAAGAAAAGCTAAGAGAAGAACTTAATCCAAAAGAAGTAAAGTATTTTATGGTAGGGTGTGGTATTGGAACACACGGGGGACCAGGAATAACAGGTTTTATATGTTTTAAAAATAAATAGAAATTATTAGTAAAAGAACTTTAGCAGTTTGTTGAAGTTCTTTTTTTTATATGTAAAATTAGTAAGTATTTTTAGAGTATGTTTAAGAAAGAGCCTCTTTTCTAGGTAATATTGAGTAAAAAAACAAATGAATGATAGCAGAGAGAGTATTTAAAATTAATGTATATTAGTTTTTTTGCTAGCAGTATCAAATATTAGAGAGCGGATAAAAAAGTAATATATATATATAATTAATATATTTTTGAAAAAAATAGCGATGAACTTTATCACCGCTACTTTCAATTTATATTCTTTTTAATAAATCAACTAGATAATCCCATATTTTTTTGATTGAATTTATTTCAGCATATTCATCTGGAGAATGAACATCAAAAATATTAGGACCTATAGAAATAGCCTCAGCTCTATGGTTGAGCTTATTTAGTAATATTCCACATTCTAGTCCACAGTGCATTACTGCAACTTCAGGCTCGTTTGAAAATACTTTTTTGTATACATCAATGGCTATTTTTTCAAGCTTTGAATTAGGGTTATATTCCCATGCTTCATATTCAGCTCCAAACTCTATAGATGCAGCAAAAATTTCAGCTAACATTGAAAGTTTTGATTTTAACATTTCTTTTTCTGATTTCATAGAGCTTCTAGTCATATTTATAAAATCTATTCTTGTATCTGATTCTTTTACTACTGCAAAGTTAGTAGAAGTTTGAACTGTTCCTTCAAGCGAAGTAGACATAGAAACTACTCCATTTGGTATTAGATTTAAAAGTTTTATAATCTTAGCCTTACAATCACTAGAGAAAACTTTAAAATCTGCAGGAGCTGATCTTCTTAGACTAACCTTTAAATTAGGATCAACACTATAAATCTCTTTATGAATTTTAGCGGCTGCTTTTTGAATTTGTCTTACAACATTTTCAAGATTTTTATCGCTTACAGAGATTACAGCTTCAGCATTTCTAGGTATCACGTTTCTCTTAGAACCTCCATTTACATAGAACAAATCAAAATCATAGCTAATAGAGTTTAAAAGTCTACCCATTATAACATTGGCATTACCCCTTTGTTTACCAATATCCATACCAGAATGTCCGCCTAAAAGTCCTTTAATGTTAATTTCAAGAGCAACATTTTTTGTATTTGCCGGTTTGTACTCTTTTTTTAGAGATATAGTTGAATCAACTGCTCCAGCACAACCTGTTAGTATACAATAATCTTCTTCTGAATCTAAATTTATAACATAGTTTGATTTTAATGAAGAAAGGTTCATATTGTTTACACCAATAAGACCGAATTCTTCACTAGTTGTAAGAACACACTCAAGGTTTGGATGAATAATATCGTCTGCTTCAAGTATTGACATAATATAGGCGACACCAATTCCATTGTCTGCACCAAGGGTAGTGTCTTTTGCAGAAAGAATATTTCCATTTACCACTAAATCAATAGGGTCTTTCTCAAAGTCATGATTAGAACCATCTACTGATTCTGCAACCATATCTATATGAGCTTGAAGCATAACTGTACAACCATCAGGTCTGCCATTAGTAGCAGGCTTTTTTATAATTAGGTTGTAATGGTTATCTTGAGATACTTCAAGATTAAGGTCTTGAGCAAATTTTTTTATATAATCACTAAGTTCTTTCTCATTTCCAGAAGCTCTAGGTATTCTTGATATGTCTTCAAAATTTTTGAAAACTCTACTTGGTGTAAGTCCCCCTGTTATGTAGTCCATTTTTAACACCTCCTTGAAGATAAATTTTTGTATGATAGCATATAAATATATATACAATTATATTATAACATGATTGAAGAAAATTATTTAAAAAATTTCAAATAAAATCAGAATAATCCTACAATATCAACTGAATAAAAAAATAGACGCAGAGAAGAAATAATAGTTAAGATTATATAAGGTATTTTCAAAAATCGTAAATCAATCTAGATTTAATTTATATAGAATATGTGTAATGATATATTTATGATATAATAGTTAGTGTAAAAAAATTACTTTTTACAATTGCTTAAAATAAATTGGTGAAAGATAAAAAAATCACTTTTTAATAATATAAAAATATCTAATAATAAATTAAATTTACTTTAACAAGTTTATTATATATAAATATGGAGGGAGAAATATACTGAGTTTTATGAACGAAAAATACTATAATGTTTTAGAAATAAACAAGGTAATGGAAATGTTAAAGTCCAAAGCTTCTTCTGAGCTAGGACTTTCTATAATAGAAAAACTAAGACCTTCTTCTAGTTTTGAGGAAGTTGAGGCTGCCTTGAAGGAAACAACAGAGGCACAGTCTATACTTATAAAAAGAGGTCATGTTCCTCTACAAGGAATACATGATATATCAGACAAAGCAAAAAGGGCAGATCTTGGTGCTACACTTGATGCAAAAAGTCTTTTAAAGATAGCAGATACAATGAGAGCGACAAGAGTTATATCCAATATATTGAGTGGAGATATAAAGGTAGAAACATTTGGAAATTCAGCCAATTCAGTTGAAGAAGATGTTGAGTTAGAAAAGTATCCAATGGTACAATCTCTAGCCAATTCTCTTTATATTCATCGTGATATAGAAGAAGAAATACATAATGCAATAATAAGTGAATTAGAAATAGCTGATTCCGCATCTAGTGAATTGAGAAATATAAGAAGAAGAATAATACAAAAAAATCAACTTATTAGATCAAAATTGAATACAATTATTTCATCGACAAGTTATCAAAAATATCTTCAAGATGCGATAATTTCAATGAGAGGTGATAGATTCGTTGTTCCAGTGAAAGCTGAATATAGATCTATGTTTGCAGGAATAGTTCATGATCAATCATCTTCGGGTGCTACTTTATTTATAGAGCCAATGTCAATAGTTGATATGAACAATGATTTAAGGCAATTAAAACTTCAAGAACTCGAAGAAATAGAAAAAATTCTTGCAGAACTTTCTTCAAAAGTAGGTGAAGTAAGCAGAGAATTAATATCTAACCAAGAAATACTTGCAAAGATAGATTTTATATTTGCTAAAGGGAAGCTTTCTCTTCAAATGAAGGCAATAGAGCCAAAATTGAATAAAAAACAAAGCTTTAAAATAGTAGATGGTAGACATCCATTGTTAGATAAAAATGAAGTTGTTCCAAATACAGTTTATCTTGGTGAAGATTTTACAACTTTATTAATAACAGGTCCAAATACAGGTGGTAAGACAGTTACAATTAAAATGGTTGGGATATTTGCTCTTATGACACAATGTGGATTGCATATTCCAGCAAATTATGGAAGTAGCATGTGTGTATTTGACAAGATATTCGCAGATATAGGTGATGATCAAAGTATCGAGCAAAGTCTTTCAACATTCTCATCTCATATGACTAGAATAGTGGGGATTTTAGAAAATGTAACAGAGAATTCATTAGTAATATTTGATGAATTAGGAGCAGGAACTGATCCAGAAGAAGGAGCAGCTTTAGCAATAGCAATACTTGAGGAAATAAAATCTTCTGGAGCATCCTGTATAGCTACAACACACTATAGTGAGCTTAAAAAATATGCTTTGGCAAAAGATTATGTAGAAAATGCAGCTGTTGAATTTGACATGGAAAAATTATCTCCTACATACAAATTATTGATAGGAGTTCCAGGAAAATCTAATGCTTTTGAAATATCAAATAAATTGGGGCTTTCAGATTATATAATAGAGAATGCAAGAAGTTTTCTAGAAAATGATAATATAGAAATAGAAGAAGTTCTTCAGAATATTGAAAAAAGTAGACTAAAAACAGAAGAAGAATTGAGAAATGCAGAAGAAATGAGAGCTGAAATAGAAGTATTAAAGAATGAGTATCAAGAAAAAATAACAAAGCTCGAAAATTCTAAACAAAAGATAATGGAAAATGCTAGAAGCGAGGCTTTTTCTGTTATTAGACAAGCAAAAGAATCTACTGACAAGATGATTAAAGAGCTTAGAAAATTAGAAATGCAAAAAGCATCTAAGGAAAAAGATAGAAGAATAGAAAAAATAAGAAAAGAAATAGGACAATCAATGGGCAAACTTCAACCTAGTGTTGAAAGTATGGTAGTGCCTAAATTTGCTTCAAAGGAAATAAAAAATCTTAAGGCAGGTGAAGATGTAAGCATCATCACTCTTAAGCAAGAAGGAACAGTTGTTTCAGTAGATAATAAAAAGAAAGAAGCTCTTGTTCAAGTAGGTATAATGAAGATGACATTGCCATTTAAATCATTAAAAAGAATAGAAAAGAAAGAAGATATTAATGTTACAAGAGCTACTAGAAAAGTAATAAGATCCAAATCAGGAAATGTAACAAGAGAAGTAGACTTAAGAGGTTTAAACTTAGAAGAAGCTATAATGAAGGTTGAAAAATATCTTGATGATGCTTGTATGGCAGGTCATGATGAAGTAACTATTATTCATGGAATAGGTACAGGTGTACTTAGAAAAGGAATAAAAGAGTGGTTAAAGAAAAATCCTCATGTTAAGTCAATGAGAGATGGTCAGTATGGCGAAGGTGGAATAGGAGTAACAATAGTAAAGGTAAAATAAAAAAGTATTGTGGGTTTGCTAATGTAAACCTACAATACTTATTTTGTATAAAATTAAAAGTAAGTTTGTAAATTTCAGGTAAGAATGAAGTTTTAATATGTTTTTTTATAAGGGGTAGAGTTTATGAAAAAAGAGAAGATTGCAGTTTCAGCCTGTCTTTTAGGAATAAATTGTAAATATAACGGTGAAAATAATAGAAATGAAAAGATATTAGAATATATTGAAAATATGGATTATATAGCAATATGCCCTGAAACTTATGGTGGGCTTTCGACTCCAAGGTTACCATCAGAAATAGAAATAGGGAAAAGTGGTGTAGATTTTATAAAAGATAGAGAAAATTTTCATGTGTATTCAAAGGAAGGTATAGACGTAACAGAAGAATTTGTAAAAGGTGCAGAAAAAGCTCTTGAAAAATTAAAAAAGAATAATATAAAAAAAGCAATTATGAAAGAGTCAAGTCCTTCATGCGGCGTTAATAAAATCTATACAGGCAAATTTGATGGAAGCAAAAAAAATGGAATGGGGGTAACAGCAGCCCTATTTCATAAAGAAAAAATAGAAATCTTAAGCGAAAAAGATATAGAAGCGGGAAAAATATTTAGAAAAATAAAAGAAAGATAAAAACTAATAATATATTGAAAAAAATCTATAAATATTATAATATAATATATTAGGTATAGTATTAAAATGTATCATTGTGTCCTTTTTTAAGAAAGATGCCTAAATAGCATAAAACAAGGATTTTAACTATTTGACAGATTTGGATAGTTTGATATAGATTTTTAAGAATAGATTTAAATAGATAATTTAAGGGAGGAAAGTTATGGCAGATTTTAAGCAAGTTATAGCTGAAAATATCAAGACAAAAGTTGAAGATATGTCAGTAGAAGAGATAAAAGCTCTTTTAGAAGTACCACCAAATAAAGAAATGGGAGATTACGCATTTCCATGTTTTAAATTAGCGAAGATATTTAGAAAAGCTCCTAATCTTATAGCAGAAGAAATAGCAGGAGAATTAGAAGCTAAGGATGGAATTACAAAGATAATAAATTTAGGTGGATATGTGAATTTCTTTGTAAGCAAAGGAGATTTAGCTAAGAAGGTAATAAAGCAGATACTTACTGAAAAAGAAAATTATGGTAAGAGTGATTTTAGTGGAGGAAAGAATGTAGTAATAGATTATTCTTCTCCTAATATAGCAAAACCATTCCATATTGGTCATATAAGAACTACAGTTATAGGTAATGCCCTATATAAAATATATGATTCCCAGGGATATAATGTAGTTAGAATAAACCATCTTGGTGATTATGGAACACAGTTTGGAAAGTTGATAGTAGCTTATAAACTGTGGGGGAATAAGGAAGCAGTAGAGGCAAATCCTATAAAGGAACTTCTTAAATTATATGTAAAATTCCATGATGAGGCTGAAAAGAAGCCAGAAATGGAAGATGAGGCAAGAGCTTGGTTTACAAAATTAGAAAATGGAGATCAAGAAGCTAAGGATTTATGGCAGTGGTTCAGGGATGAAAGCCTAAAGGAATTCCAGAGGGTATATGATTTACTTGATATAGAATTCGATTCATATGCAGGTGAAAGCTTCTATTCAGATAAGATGCCAGCAGTAATTGAAGAATTAAAAGAAAAGGGACTTCTAGAAGAATCTCAAGGAACTAATATTGTTGATTTAGAAGATAAGAAGTTGCCACCAGCTTTGATACAGAAAAACGATGGTTCCACTCTTTATATGACAAGAGATCTTGCTGCTGCATTATATAGAAAGAAAACATATGACTTTGCAAAAGCTCTATATGTTGTTGGTTCTCAGCAAGAACTTCACTTTAAGCAACTATTTAGCGTAATCGAAAAGATGGGATATGAATGGTATAAAGATATGGTACACGTTCAGTTTGGTATGGTAGCTCTTGAAGAAGGTACTATGTCAACTAGAAAGGGTAGAGTAGTATTTTTAGAAGATGTTTTAAAGCAAGCAATAGAAAAAACTAGAGAAATAATAATAGAGAAAAATCCTGAAGCTGGTAATATAGATCAGATAGCTAAGGAAGTAGGTGTAGGAGCTGTAGTATTCCAGGAGTTATCTAACAGTAGAATAAAGGATTATACTTTCTCATGGAATAGAACTTTAAGTTTCGAAGGTGAAACAGGACCATATGTACAGTATACTCATGCTAGATGTTGTGCAGTTAAGAGAAAGGCAAATGAAGAGATTACAACAGATATAAACTATGATTTATTGAGTGATGAAGAAGCGGCAGATGTAATAAAAGTTCTTGAAACTTTCAATAAGTCAATAACATTGGCAATGACAAAAAATGAACCACATATAGTAACAAGATTTGTTCTTGACCTTGCACAGGCATTTAATAAGTTCTATCACAATAGTCCGATATTAGTAGAAGATGCAGAACTTAGAAAAGCAAGATTAGCATTAGTTGAATGTACAAGACAAACAATAGAAAATTCACTAGCATTATTAGGAATGCATGCTCCTGAAAAGATGTAATAAGTCTATATAATAAAATGATTTTTTAAAAATTGTTTTACAATTGTCGATATATAGGTTTTAGAATTATTATCTAGAATAGAATATGCAAAAAAACGCCGACGCTAAAAGCTTCAGTTATTAATATTGAAAGCAAATGCAGTCGGCGTTATATTTTTAAAAGTATTTTATAAAAAAAGTAATTTGAAAAATATTTTTTAAAAATATGCTTTACTCGAGCACTAGAGCCTAGCTTGTTATGAATTGAATTTTAGAGTAAAATATAATGAGGGAAAGCAAAGAGGTGTAAAAATGAGTTTAGATAAAGAATGTTTAAAAATAGATGAAAAATTAAAAAAAGCATATATAAACTCTTTCGATGGAGTCAGTGATGAAGTATATTATCTCATTATTATCGCAACTAAAATAT
>JAHHSS010000069.1 GCA_020025095.1 Peptostreptococcus sp. | reverse complement strand
ATATATATAATTTATATTTATTTTAACGTAAGCTTTTAATTAATTCGAAAATTTCTATATGCAAAAAACCGATGCAAATGCATCGGTTTTAAAATTCTTATTTTATTACTATTTGTCCATTTTCATATTCTATCTTTAAGCTATCTCCATCTGATATATTACCAGATATTATTCTCTTTGCAATTTGTGTTTCAAGAGTATTACTAATATATCTCTTTAGAGGCCTTGCTCCATAAACTGAATCATACCCTATATCAACTATCGCATCTTTAGCATCATCTGTTATTTCAAGAGTTATATTTTTTTCTGCAAGTCTTTCAATTACCTTTCTCATGAAAATGTCAATAATCTTCTTTATTTCTTCCTTTTGAAGAGGTTTAAACATAATTGTATCATCTACTCTATTAAGGAATTCTGGTTTAAATCTCAATCTCATCATTTCAGTAATCTTAGAAGTTACTTCTTCATCAATGTTGCCTTTTGCTTCAAGTAGTACTTCACTTCCTATATTTGAAGTCATTATTATTAGAGTATTTCTGAAATCTACTGTTTTGCCTTTATTGTCAGTCAATCTTCCATCATCTAATATCTGAAGGAACATATTAAATACATCACTATGAGCTTTTTCTATTTCATCAAATAGTATGACTGAGTATGGCTGTCTTCTTACTGCTTCTGTAAGTTGTCCACCTTCCTCATATCCAACATATCCTGGAGGTGGTCCTACAAGTCTTGATACACTATGTTTTTCCATGTACTCAGACATATCAATTCTTATCATATTATCTTCACTATCAAATAATTCTCTGGCTAATGTTTTAGCAAGCTCAGTCTTACCAACTCCTGTCGGTCCCAAGAAAATAAATGAGCCTATTGGTTTATTAGTATCTCCAAGTCCTGCTCTAGATCTAATAATAGCATCTGCGACTGCTTTTACAGCCTCATCCTGTCCTATTACTCTTTCATGAAGCTTATCTTCAAGTTGCAAAAGCTTATGCTTTTCTGATTCTACAAGTTTAGTGACAGGTATACCAGTCCATTTTGAGACAATATTTGCAACCTCATTTTCAGTTACTTCTTCTTTCAATAAGGTATTTTCATCTTCGTGACTGCCCATTTTTTCTTCATATTTTTTAATTTGTTCTTCTAAAGCTGGTATCTCACCGTATTTAACTTCTGCAGCCTTATTAAAATCATATTCTCTTTCATACTTTTCAGCTCTACCCTTAGCGTCATCAAGTTTTTCTTTAAGCATTTTTATATCCATTATCTTGCTTTTTTCTGATTCATATTTGGCTGTCAATTCGTCATTTTCCTCTTTTAAATCAGCAAGCTCTGCTTCTAGCTCCTTTAATCTCAACTTTGATTTTTCATCATTTTCTTTTAACAAAGCTTCTCTTTCTATTTCTAAAGTAAATAATTTTCTTCTTACAATATCTAATCCAGTTGGTAGAGAGTCAATTTCACTTCTTATCATTGCACCTGCCTCGTCGATAAGGTCAATTGCCTTATCTGGTAGATATCTATCTGATATATATCTATCTGATAGTTTTGCAGCTGCTACCAAAGCATTATCATGTATTCTAATACCATGATGTATTTCAAATCTTTCTTTCAAACCTCTAAGTATTGATATTGTATCTTCTACAGTAGGTTCCTCAACTATAACAGGTTGGAATCTTCTTTCCAAAGCCTTATCCTTTTCTATGTACTTTCTATATTCGTCAAATGTTGTGGCACCAATACAATTTAATTCACCTCTAGCAAGCATCGGCTTAATTAAGTTTCCTGCATCCATAGAGCCTTCTGTTTTACCTGCTCCAACTATATTATGTATCTCATCTATAAAAAGAATTATCTTTCCATCTGAACTTGAAACTTCTTTAAGCACTGCCTTCAATCTTTCTTCAAATTCACCTCTATATTTAGCTCCTGCAATCAATGCTCCCATATCAAGAGAGAATATTATTTTATTTTTCAACCCTTCTGGAACATCGCCCTTTACTATTCTCTGGGCAAGTCCCTCTATTATGGCAGTTTTTCCTACCCCTGGTTCTCCTATAAGAACAGGATTATTCTTTGTTCTTCTTGATAATATTCTTATTGCTCTTCTGATTTCTTCATCTCTACCTATAACGGGATCTAGTTTATTATCTTGAGCAAGTTTTACTAAATTTGTACCATATTTAGCAAGAGCATCATATGTGCCCTCAGGATCTTGAGTATCTACTCTTTGATTTCCTCTTACAGAAGTAAGAACATTTAAAAATTCTTGCTTAGTTAATCCAAACTGATTAAATATTCTTCCTATATTTCCATCTTTTTCAGAATCGAATATTGCAAGCATTATATGTTCAACACTAATATATGAGTCTTTAAAATCCTCTGAAATTTTTTCTGCTTTTAAAAGCACTTCGTTTATCTTCCTTGTAGCTGTAACGCCTTGTGAGCTCGCTCCATCCCCAGTTACTCTTGGAAGTTTTTTAATTTCATTTTCCAAACTATTTTTTAAAGCGTCTACGCTAATATTCATTTTTTCTATTATATTTGGTATTAAACCATCTTCTTGATTTAAAAGTGCATACAATAAATGTATTACATCCACCTGCTGATTATGATTTTTAACTGCTTCCGCAAAACCATCGTTAAGAGCATTCTGTACTCTCAAAGTCATTTTTTCTACGTTCATAAATAACACGTCCTTTCCTAATATATAACTCTATGAAATATATTTTTCAAATAATTTTCCTATGTCTTCTTTTATATACCCTTTAATTACTGTATTTTCTATAAAGTATACAACAATTATACTTTTATTTTTTATTCTGATATAATTATCGATTTTCTTAAATCGAGCATACTATCTAATAAATCTTCTCCCTTTTTGGGGTTAAAACTTAGATTCAATTTAAATGTATTTGCGAAATTATAAAAATCAAAACTTTTATTTGATACTGGAGTTAGATATAAGTCTTCATCTATTACTCTCTTTTCACCAACTTGCAAATACTTACATTTTCTTATAAACTCATCATTAAAGTCCATATAATATATTTTATCTATTGGATGATATGTATAATTAACAACATTATTAAAAACCTTAACTATATATTGGTTGACAAAATCATATATTTTATCATCTCCATAAATAGATATCTGATCATATATGTACTCACCAAAAAATGGGTGAACATTTTTTCTCAATTTAACTACATAGTTTCCTGGTATAGAAAATTCTAATCTCCAGTAATTTGAATTCTCTTTTTCCAATACAATTACATTATCTGTTCTTTTTTGGGGATCAAACTCTTGCATCGAACAAAGAAAATTATTCACATTGAATATATCAATCTGATCCTCGAAAAATGAATCGAACCATTTCATTATCTCTCTGTCAAATCTAAAAGCCATATTAATACCCTCTTTCCTTTTTACACTTATTTTTTATTGCATTATATTCTTCAACAAGTTTATCTCTCTCATATTTAGAACCTTTGTATGAAATCAAAGGATTTATCATATAAACCCCATTTCTTTCTTTTATCATGAACTCATTTTTTCTAAATTCTCCAAACAAGACTGATAAACTAGTTTTAGGATAATCAATAATTTCAGATATTTCATCTAAAGTCATCATTATCTTATTATTTTTATCCATCATACTTATTAATAGCATTGGTATCATTGATTTTTTTGAATTCATATCTTTCATTGCTTTCAAGTAATTTTTGGGAGATATATTCAAAAATTTATTGGTATTTTTTATATAATCAACATTTCTGCTTTCTGTATATTCAGTCTGGTCTACTTTTCTTTTATTCTTATTTATCTCAAACACCATATCACTCCCTTCGATCTTGTAACACTAATATACAACCTAGGATAACAAGTGTCAACAGCTCGAAAATCATAAGTTTATCTATACGATAAACTTTTGTTTATCGTATAGATAAACTTATGATTTTCCTACTTTCTTTTATTTACCTTGTTTATAAACCTTTTTTGCAATTTTTTTTAATTTTTTTATATTTTTTTCTCTGTATTTTATGTTGACTAGCATTTATTTTTTAGTATTATTGATTAATATCCCTAATTTAGGAATTTTTTATATTTTTATGATATAATCAATAAAGTAATATTTATTAATGATAGGATGTGAAAATTTTGAATGCAAATAAAAAAGTAATATCAATTCTTGGTTCTACAGGTTCTATAGGAACACAGACCCTCGATGTTGTAAGAAAAAATCCAGAAATATTTAAAATAGAGGGAATAACTACTAATAAAAATATAGAACTTTTGTCTGAACAAATAAAAGAATTCAAACCAAAAAAAATAGCTATTTATGACAAGAAATCTTATTTAAAGTTCATGAAAGAAAAAAATAATTTTGATTATGATTTTGATGTATTTACAGGACTTGATGGACTTGTCAAAATAGCATCTTCAAAAAAAATAGATACTCTTGTTACTGCTGTAGTTGGAATGATTGGTCTTGTTCCTACTATAGAAGCAATTAAAAATTCTACAACTATTGCACTTGCAAATAAAGAAACTCTTGTTACTGCAGGTAAAATCGTTATGAGTGAGGCAAAAAAATATAATGCTTCTATTATTCCAGTTGATAGTGAGCATAGTGCTATTTTTCAGTGTTTAAATGGAGAAAATGGAAACAAGATAGATAAAATACTACTTACTGCATCTGGAGGTCCTTTTAGAACAAAGAAAAAAGAAGATTTAGAAAAAGTAAATAAAAATGATGCATTGAAGCACCCGAATTGGACTATGGGGCAAAAAATAACAATAGATTCTTCAACTCTAATGAATAAGGGTCTTGAAGTTATTGAAGCAAAGTGGCTTTTTGACGTGGAAGCAGAGGATATTATAGTGCATATTCATCCACAAAGTATTATACACTCTATGGTTCAATTCGAAGATTCTAGCGTTATGGCACAGCTAGGGTGTCCTGATATGAGAGTTCCAATACAATATGCCCTTACATACCCTAAGCGCATAGAATCAGGATTTGAAAGGCTTAATCTTTTTGATATAGCAAATCTTACTTTTGAAAAGGCCAATATGGATACTTTCCCATGTTTAAAACTTGCATACAATGCTCTTAAACATGGCGGTACTGATTGTGCTGTGCTTAATGCTGCTAACGAAGTTCTTGTAGATATGTTCTTAAAAGAAAAAATAGGATTTTATGATATTCCTAAGTATATAAAATTAGCAATAGAAAAACATCAATTTAAAGAAAATCCAACTTTAGAAGATATCCTTGAAGCAGATAAATGGACAAGAGATTTTATAAAAAATACTTTAAAATAGATTTTTTATAATTACTATTAATTTAGCTTTTTCTAAGATATATATATTATAATATTGTATAAATTACTACCCCACGGGGATTTTTAAAGGAGTGAATATATGAATATAATAGCAGCCATATTAGTGTTTGGTTTCATAGTATTTATACATGAGCTAGGACATTTTTATTTTGCAAAACGTGCAGGTGTTACTATACATGAATTTTCAATTGGAATGGGTCCAAAAATATTTGGTTTTGAAAAAGAAGGAATAGTATACAATATAAGACTTCTGCCTATAGGTGGATATGTTGCAATGGAGGGCGAAGATGAAGATTCTGATGACCCAAATTCTTTTGAGAAAAAATCTTTGAAAGAAAGATTTTTGTCTATATTAGCTGGTCCACTTGCAAATATACTTTTATGTATAATTCTTTTTATACCGTTTTTTGCCATACTAGGTACTCCAAGTACAACCTTTGAAAAAGTTATACCAAAATCACCATCAGCAGTTGCCGGAATACAGGCAGGAGATAAAATTGTTGATATAGATGGTAATAAAATAAATAGCTTCAATAAACTTACTAAAACAATAGTAGATAGTAAAGGTAAAAAACTAGATATAACTATAGAAAGAAATGGGAAAAAACTAGAAAAAACAGTTACCCCAGAATTATTCTCTGGCAAATATATGATTGGTATACAGCCGAAATATGAAAGGAACCCTATAAAAGTGATTCCTCACGCTATATATACTACATATGATATATCTAAAACAATGTTAAACTTTTTATGGAAATTAATTACTGGACAATTATCTGGAAATGTAGTAAATTCACTTTCCGGTCCTGTAGGTGTTATAAAGATGGTTTCTACTGCAGCTAGTAATGGTTTCCTTAACCTTATATATTTCACAGCCCTAATCAGTCTGAATATAGGTATATTTAATCTTTTACCTATTCCAGCTCTTGATGGTTGGAGAATTTTAGTTCTTTTTATAGAATTTTTGAGAGGTGGAAAAAAATTACCTGCAAAAGTAGAAGGTTATATAAATGGTGCTGGTTTATTTGTTTTACTAGCATTTATGGTATTTATAACCTATAAAGATATTTTAAGAATTTTTTTCTAAAATATTCTCGATAATATTTAAAATAGTTAGATATTTTTATAGATGTATGGGTATATACCCATACATCTATATATTTATATAAATATAAATTCACTATTTTAGTAAATCAACTACTTAGTATTAATTTCATAGTTTTTAAAAAAATAATTACAAAAAGTAGTTTTCATATTAAGGAGTAAATTATGAGTTATAAAAGAAGAAAAACAAGGAAAATAAAAGTTGGAAATATATTTATTGGTGGTGATTCCCCCATTTCTGTTCAGTCTATGACGAATACTGATACAAGAGATGCAGAAGCTACTATTTTACAAATTAAACAGTTAGAAAGTGTAGGCTGTGATATAGTTAGAATAGCTGTTCCTGATATAGTAGCAGCTAAAAACATTTCTAAAATCAAAAGTGGAATATCTATACCCCTAGTAGCAGATATTCATTTTGACTATAGACTTGCTCTTGAGGCTATCAAACAGGGAATAGATGCTATTAGAATTAATCCTGGCAATATAGGAAATGAAGACAGAACTAGACAAGTAGTCGAAGCTTGCAAAGAAAATAATATTCCTATAAGAATAGGTGTAAATGGTGGCTCTCTTGAAAAAGAGCTTCTTGAAAAATATAATGGTCCAACTCCAGAAGCTATGGTTGAATCTGCAATGAAGCATATAAAAATTCTTGAAAATCTTGAATTTTATGATATAGTCATCTCATTAAAAAATTCAGATATTAGAAAATCGGTAGAGGCCTATAGACTTATGTCAGAAAAAGTTGATTACCCTCTTCACCTAGGCATTACAGAAGCTGGTGGAATAAAAAAAGGTACAATAAAATCCTCTATCGGTGTCGGCTCACTTCTAGTAGATGGAATTGGTGATACAATAAGGATATCTTTAACAGGAGATCCAACTGAAGAAATAAAAGTAGGTAAAGAAATCCTAAGAAGTATAGGACTTCTAAATGACAAAATAAAAATAGTTTCATGTCCTACTTGTGGGAGATGTCAAATTGATTTGATAAAATTAGCAAACCAAGTGGAAGAAAAAATTGATCATATTGAAAAAGATATTACAGTAGCTATAATGGGTTGTGCTGTGAATGGACCAGGCGAAGCTCGTGAAGCTGATATTGGAATAGCTGGTGGTAAAGGTATAGCTTTGTTATTTAAAAATGGAGAAATAATAAGAAGAGTTCCACAAGAAGCTATTGTAAAAGAATTGTTAGATGAAATAAATAAATTGTAAAAAAAAGGCAGAAGTAAATACAACTTCTGCCTTTTTATA
>JAHHSS010000068.1 GCA_020025095.1 Peptostreptococcus sp. | reverse complement strand
GTTATAACAGTATAGTTTTTACTTGGAGATGAATTTTTTATACTTGCTCCAATTGCACTTATAAAAAGTTTAATTTTTTTAGGAATGCTTAGATTTGAATTATCTACAAATACAGGAAATTTAGCAACTTCATTTTTATTTAAATCTAAAAGAGTTACTGTAGCCGCTGGTTTAGTCTCGATATCTCCAATTGATATCTTATGATAGTCTGTTTTAACAGCAAATTTCTCGTTAATTCTTTTTATAACTTTTATATTTTTCTTTGTCATCAAATCAATATTAAGTTTTGGATTTCCATTAATTTCTGTTGAAATTACTTTTTGATTTTCTTTGTATTCATATTTCGTTTTGTAATTCTTTTCTATAAAATTAAGTGCAGTATAAGCTGCTTCTTTTCTACCTTCTTTGCTAGTGCTACCCATTGTAACTCCCATAAGCCTGTTTGGCGCATCATTTCCATTTCCCTTTGGAACTTTCATAGAATATGAAAGACAATATCCAGCCTTACTAGTATATCCAGTTTTTAGACCATCTACATTTGCTAGTAGGGGAAGAAGTGGATTAGTAGCTTCTTCATCTATTCCCTTTTTCTTATCGATATATCTTTTTTCTGAGCTTATAGCAATTGTTTGCTGAGGGTACTTTTCATATATCCAGTTAGAGAGTTTCAATACATCATTTGCAGTTGTTGTATTTTCAGTAGAAAGGCCATCTTTGGAAATTTTGTAAGGAAGTCCATTTGGATTATAAAAAATGGTATCTTTCATACCGATTTCCTTTGCCTTAGAATTCATCTGTTCAACAAATTTTGTATAATCGCCAGCAATATGTCTAGATATTGCTAAAGCTGCATCATTTGCTGAGACAATCATCATCCCCTTCATTAACTCTTCTAGAGAAATTTTTTCGCCGACAGTTAATTTTATATTAGTACCTTCTCTATTTACATCACCCTCTTGGATAGTGATGATGTCATTAGGGCTTGCTTTTTTTTCTTTAATAGCATCAAATGCAAGTAGAAGAGTCATAATTTTTGACATACTTGCCATAGCGGACTTTTTATCCGAATTTTTCGCATAAATAATTCTACCAGTATCAAAGTCAGATACTATTGCATACTTAGAATAGCCATCTCTGTATCTACTTTCAGCAGCCAAAGAAAGGCTTGGTAAAAAAAGTAGTGCAGAGCTAGAAAGTATAATTGCTTTTTTTAATAGTTTAATCATAATTTAACTCCTTAAATATTATAATAAAGTGCATTATGTGAAAATATGTACTCATATATTATATGTATAATATGGTATTTATTTAATTGTAATTAAGTACCACTATTATTTTATCACGTTTCTATGTTAATTCAATTTTTTTTGAATTATTGTTATAATTTGTTAATGTTTCATAATAAATACTATTTATAAGGATATTTTTTAAAAGATGCAAGTTTTATCTTAAAGAAAAATGTATTAAAAGTTTTGACATATTCTTTTATTTAAACTAAAATTAGTATGTATAGAAAAAGAAATTTTTAATCGAAATTTTATAGAGATAAGATAGGAGAGTAATATGTTTCCAAATAGTACCGATGATTTAATACTTGAAAAGCTTATAGTTTTGTATATATTAAATAATTTAGAAGAAGATGTAACAGATTCACAACTCACACAAATAATATCTAAAACAGATGTTATGAATTATTTTACTTTGATGGTAATTCTTCAAAAAATGATAGAATCAAAATTCATAATGTGTTATACAAAAAATAACAGAACGCTTTATGCAATTACTCAAAGTGGGTTAGAAGTTTTAGTATATTTTCAAAATAGAATACCAGACTTTTTTGTTGAAAAAATAGATAAGTATCTTAAGGAAAATAGTGAAGAAATATATTCATCTGTAATAAAGAAGCAATCTAGTTATTCATTACAAGGGGATTCTTCATATGCTGTAACTCTTATAATAATAGAAGGAAGAAAGAATGTTATGACGATTAATATAAGTGTTGATTCAGAGTTAGAGGCTAAGGAGCTTTGTAAAAAATGGAATCATTCTTATGGAGATAAATATACTGAAATATTAGATATTTTAAATACATAGTATGTATTTTTAAAGATGTTACAATTTATGCCATTTTTTCTGTAAATTTGATTTTTTGAGGAATAAAAGTTTTTAAGTGAAATAATAAAAATTGGAATAAGAATATTTTAAAATTTAAGTGTAAATAAACTATAAGCCAGTTTCCTTGGAAACTGGCTTATAGTTTTGAAAATTATCTGGTAGATAAATTTGATTATATATTTGATTTTATATAATCCTTATATTTTTCGAATTCTTTTTTAGTAAGAACAATATTTAATTTTACACCACTATTAGTAAGAGTAAAGTCATCTAGTTCTATTACTCTATTTTTCTTTATTTCGTTGAAAGTTTCAAATTTTGAATAAGGTATCAAAAGAGTAACTTCTGCTTCATCTTCAAATAAAGTATTTTGAATTGATTCAAGTAACATATCTAAATTGTATCCAGTTTTAGCCGAAATAAAAATATTTTTATCTGATGAGTTAAGAGTTTTATTCAACTTGTCGCTTTTATTGTATACGCTTATATTTCTTTTTTCTGTGATACCGATACTTCTAATAGTATCTTCTATAACCTTTTTTTGAAGGGCAAGTTCATCTGAACTTATATCATAAACAGTAAGTATAAGATCAGCATATCCTAATTCCTCAAAAGTAGATTTGAAAGCATCTTTCATAACCTCAGGTAAATCACTTACAAATCCAACTGTGTCTACAAGAAGGTACTCTTTACCATTTGGAAGAGTAGACTTTCTTAAAGACATATCCAAAGTAGATAAAATTTTATCCTTAACTATGATTGCACTTTCTTCAGTATGATCTGGGTCAAGCTCAAGAAGTTGATTCATGATAGATGATTTTCCTGAATTAGTGTATCCTATAAAGGCAACTAATGGAAGTTCATTTCCAATTTTTCTGGATCTTTGAACAAATCTATTTTTAACAGTTATACTTAATTCCACATCTAGAGAATCCAATTTTTCTCTAATTTGTTCTTCATCAGTTAGAAGTCTTCTTTGATTAGGATTATTTACACAAATTCCATTTCCATATTTATAAATTCCTTGGAAGCCTTCAAGTCTATCAAGACGATAAAGCAACTGAGATTTTTCTATTTCAAGCTTTGACTCCCTTCTGTTTGAGCTAGAAGAAAGTATTTCAAGAAGAAGCATAGTTCTATCAACCACCTTCTTTTTTGACATATCTTCTATATTCTTTATCTGCTTGCCTGTTAACTCATCTATAAATACTAGCATAGTAGCATCTAGACCATCCATTTGTTCTATTACATATTCGAGAGTTTCTTTATCAAGATAGTAATCCTCATCTATCTTTTGGTGAAGAAGAAGTTCTGCCTTTACTTCACAGCCTGCAGCTTGAACAAGTTCTTTTAACTCAATCATAGCGTCTTCAACAGTTAGTGCATGTACCTTTTCGCCCTCACAAACAGCTATAGTAATAGCTACTTCATCAAAACGAGAAACGTCTTTATTTGATATCTTTAGTCTTTCCATGTTAACCTCCTAAACAAATGCTTATAAATAAACCTATTAATTAACTTAATAAAATAACAAAAATTTAATTTGTTTGGATGAGCCAATCAATCCAATTTGTAACACATGTTAAACCCTCGAACTTAAATAAAAGATAAAGTCAACTTAAAAAATAGTGGGGTATAAGTTATTTTTATTTCAAAACTAAATTTAATTAATAAATACCTTGATTTATAAAATTATATTTCTTTTATGTATTCTTTGTAAATATTATAGTCCATTTCATTCAGTGAAACGACAAGATCAATACCTTCATTAGTATATTCAAATCTGTCTATAACATATTTGTCCTTTATAGAGCTAAATATATCTCCTCGATTAAATGGTAGTAAAAGATTTACCAAATACATATCCTCCATAAGCATATCTTGAATTTGATTCATCAATTTATCCATATTTACATTTTTTTTAGCTGAAACGTAGACTATATCATCTTGATTCTTTGGGTAAATATCTAGGTCAAGTTTATCAATTTTATTGTATACAGTAATTGTTTTCTTATCTTCAACTCCAAGGTCCTTAAGAACATTTTGCGTAGTTAGTTTTTGAATTTCAGAATTTTCATTAGTTGCATCAATTACGTGAATTATAAGATCTGCGTAGCGAACCTCTTCAAGTGTGGATTTAAATGCATCTATCAAGTCGTGCGGAAGTTTACTAACAAAACCGACAGTATCAACAATTAAAAATTCTTTTTTATTAGGCAGAAGAGCCTTTCTTAAAGTTACATCCAAAGTTGCAAAAAGCATATCCTTAACAAAAACCTTCTTTTCCTGTTCATAATCAGGATGAGATTTAATTATTTCATTGAGAATAGTTGATTTACCTGCATTCGTATACCCAACAAGAGCTACAATAGGTACATCATTTTTTTGTCTTTGGGCTCTTTGAACATCCCTATTTTTTGCAACTTCTTTCAGTTCACGTCTAATGACAGCGGCTCTATTTAAGATATGTCTTTTATCTTTTTCAAGCTTTTGTTCACCAGGACCTCTCGTACCAATACCAGCACCAGTTCTACTCATTTGTCCACCCATTCCATAGAGTCTAGGTAGCCTATATTTTAACTGAGCAAGTTCTACTTGGAGTTTACCTTCCTTACTTCTTGCTCTTTGAGCAAATATATCAAGTATAAGTGTAGTTCTGTCAATTATTTTCTTGCCCACAACGTTTTCTATGTTTTTTATTTGAGCTCCTGATAATTCATCATTAAATACTACCATAGTAGCGTTTAAACCCTCTGCATAATCTCTTATTTCTTCAATTTTACCACTTCCAAGATAAGTAGCTGTATCAATTGATGTACGATTTTGAACAATTTCTCCGACTACGTGTGCACCAGCTGCTCTTACAAGCTCTTTTAGCTCTTCCATAGATTCTTCGATGCTAACATTGTCAGTTCTTTTACTAGAAGTAGTAATATTTAAACCAACACATAGTGCTTTTTCTTGAAGATTAATAAGCTCTTCATTATTAATATTTAAATCTGTCATTAACTGTAAAATTAATTCCAAAAGGAAAAGCCTAATGGAATATCTCCTTTCTCAATTTAGTTAATTGTATCTATATCCTAATTATATCATATTTTAAAAGGTTTTATTAGCTTATGATGAGATATAGATTGACAAAAAAATATTATAATTAATTAAGTAATATTGTTAACTTTAAAAATATGGTATAATGAAGTAAATATAATTGGGGTGGCTTTGGTTTTGATAAAAATACTAGTATATCTATAGCAACAAAATATCTATTTGAAAAGTGAGTTTATACATTTTAATCTAATTAAATAATTTATGAAAAATTAGTTCAATTTAATAAAGGAGTATGAGTATGGTAGATAATTATAAATTTTTTAGTAATAAAAAGTGTGAATTTTTTCCATGTCATAAAGTAAAAAAAACTGATGAATTCAACTGTCTTTTCTGCTACTGTCCTTTGTATGTTTTAGGGAGCAAATGCGGAGGAAATTTTTCTTACAATGAAAAAGGAATAAAAGATTGTAGTGATTGTCTACTTCCTCATAGAAAAGAAAATTATGATTATATAATAGGAAAGTTCAAAGAAATATCAAATATAGCAAAAAATAATAGATAAAAATGTGGCGATTGCATTTTAAATGATTATGCTAAGAGATAAAACAGAAAATAATTTATTATGTTTTAATAAATATTATATTTGAAAGGAGTGGTCATATTTGGAAGAGAGAAGCAAAAATAGTGTAGGTCGTGCAGTTATAGCAGCAATTGGATTTTTATTACAGGTTGCCTGGATAATATTTGAAGTTTATAAGATAGACGATTATTATCCTATTACTACAGCTATTGCAAAGATTATATCTATTATTATAGTTTTGAGAATTTATGGGCGACACACAAATGCAGCGATAAAAATTCCGTGGATGGTTTTATTACTAGTATTTCCGATTACAGGTATTATCTTATATGTCTTGTTTATAGGAAGAGGTTCTTTGTATTTCACTAAAAAGAAATTTAGAAATATAATAGGCAAGCTAGGAAATAAGTTTGGGACAGATGATGATATATTAGAGCGGTTGAAAAATGAAGATCCGCAAGTATATGGTCAAACATACTATATTTCAAAAACAGGTGGTTATCCTTCATATGAAGGTTGTGAGATAGAATATTATCCCGAAGCTTCTGAAGGTATAGAAGCTCAAAAAAGGGAGCTTAGAAAAGCTCAAAAATTCATATTTATGGAATACCATGCCATAGAAGATTCAGAATCATTTAGAAAAATAGAGGAAATTTTGGAAGAAAAAGCAAAAGAAGGTGTAGATGTAAGAATTCTGTATGATGATATGGGAAGTATCGGCTTTATAGGAAAGAGTTTTAGAGAAAGACTTGCTAAAAAAGGAATTAGGTGTTCTGTATTTAATCCAATGTTACCGTTATTGAATGTATTTATGAATAATAGAGATCATAGAAAAATTACAGTGATTGATGGAAAAGTCGGATTTACAGGGGGTTATAATATTGCAGATAGATATTTTAATATAAATAGCCCTTATGGTCATTGGAAAGATACCGGTATAATGATAAAGGGGAAAGCAGTAGATAGTCTTACAGTAATGTTTCTTGAAATGTGGTATGCCATCAACCATAAAGATATGGAAAATGAAAGAGTGGAAGATTTTATTAACCATGTTGAAGAAGTATATCCAGATGCAAAGGGGATTGTGCATCCATATGCTGAAAATCCATTAATTGAAGAAAAACTTGCTGAAAATATATACCTTAACATAGCCAAAAATGCTAAAGATTATCTTTATATAATGACACCTTACCTACTTATTGATGACAATATGAGTGATGAACTTGTCTTAGCAGCTAAGAGAGGTGTAGATGTAAGAATTATCACTCCAGGAATTCCAGACAAAAAATTTGTCTATAGCATGACGAGATCCTATTATGGAGCTCTTGTAAGGGGTGGTGTTAGAATATACGAGTACACGCCAGGATTTGTTCATGCAAAGCAACATATATCAGATGATGATATTGCAGCTATAGGAACAATTAATATGGATTATCGAAGTTTATATCTTCATTTCGAAAATGGAGTTTTACTCCATGGAATGGATGCCATAAAGGATATTAAGAAAGACTTTTTAGAGACACTAGAAGTCAGCACAGAAGTTACTGAAAAGTATAATTATGGTAATAGAAGTACGTCAATGAGAATAACACAGTGTCTATTGAGGTTCTTTGCACCTCTTTTATAAAACAGATAATATTAAATAGTATTTTTATTTATAGGGGATTTTAGCTGAAAATAGCTTTACAAATATTCAAAGACATAGTATAATAGATAAGTCGTATGAACCCAATGATACGAAAATCCTTTAAATGGACAATGTAGCGAAGTTCTGTTTCCGATTTATGTTAAATATCTTTATAAGGAAATTTACATATGAGTTTACAGAGGATGATTGGGCATCTAACTTCACACATCCATATAAAGCGGATAATGTGTAAATTACACATCCACACAAAAATTTTATTTTAAAAGGAGAAAAAGATATGTCATCAATTACAAGAGGACCAAAGTTTAAGTTATCAAGAAGATTAGGATTAAACGTTTGTGGACATCCTAAGGCAATGAACAGAGCTGGAAAGGGAAC
>JAHHSS010000067.1 GCA_020025095.1 Peptostreptococcus sp. | reverse complement strand
ATAAAAACTATTAAAATATATTAAATATCACTTTTTATTATCGTCAATATCGCAATAATAATTTATTCTATATCATCTATTCTATTGACTTGATTTTCCAACTTGTTATAATATACTTGCAAAGGAGGATTGTTTATGAAATATTTTGTAATATCAGATATACACGGTTCAAGCTTTTATCTAAAAAAAGCAATGGAAAGATTCGATGAAGAAAAGGCGGATTTTATTATAATACTTGGTGATATACTTTATCATGGTGCTAGAAACGACCTTCCAAAGGGTTATAACCCTAAAGAAGTAATCGAGATACTTAATGAGAAATCAGAAATTATAATGTCAGTTCGGGGTAATTGCGAAAGTGAAGTCGATGAAATGGTTCTAGACTTTCCGCTACAAGCTAGCTACTCAAATATGATACTTGGAAACAAAAGACTTTTTATTACTCATGGTCATTTATACAATGAAAATAAAAAAATAAGAATGCCTGAAAATTCATGTTTTTTATCAGGTCACACCCATATTTTAAAAGCTGATAAAATAGACGGGATACATTACTTAAATCCTGGAAGTATTTCTATCCCTAAAGGTAATAAGCCACATTCATATGCAATATTAGATGAGAAAGAATTTGTTGTAAAAACTTTAGATGGAGATGTGATTATTGAATATAAATTTACTTAGCTTTAAATCAAGATATTCTATTATAAAAATATTTTTACAGTATTCTAAAATATACTATTTTTAAAAAATTTTATAAAATAGTATTAATCAATAGCTAAATAATAATATTGGAAACATTTTAGCCAAGTTTTCCTTATACGCATTTTGTTTTTACCATAAAAAAGACTGATTTTTTAAATATAAAAAATAGCATACATTTCTTGTATGCTATTTTTATATTCATTAATTTTCTTTTATTAATTTTTCTAATTTTTTATACAGTGGAATTGATAATACAGATATCATTACCCCTTTTATTAAATTAAATGGTGCTATGAACCAAATTACAAAAGTCAATAAATCATGAACTTTTGGATTAACAGCCTTTCCTAAAGCTATTATAGCGTCCATTCCCATTAACTGACCATAAAAAGGAAGTATAAAGAAATAATTTACCGCAGAACCTACTACAACCATCGCTATTGTTCCGCAAATAAAACCTGAAATAAGACTTTTTATATTTCTTTTCTTCCTATAAACTACTGAAGTTGCGACTACAAATGCACTCCCAACTACTATATTAGCTATTTCCCCTACTCCTCCAGTCGTTGTAGCAACGATAGCATGAAGGAAATTCTTGACTACTTCTACACATATACCTGCTGCAGGCCCCATCGCAAGCCCCGCTATAAGAGCAGGCATATCAGAAATATCAATTTTTAAGAATTCTGGAAACAATCCAGGGATTGGCATTTCAACAAACATAAGTAAAAATGCAACTGCTGACAACAAGCCCACCTTTACTAAAATTTTTGTCGAAACTTTTCTTTTTTTCACTCCAATAACATTTACCTTTTCCATAAATTACCTCCTATTTTCGAGGGGAAAATAAAAATCCCGAAGTCCTAAACTTCGGGATGCTTTTACAATATACTTATTATTCATTGTAATATTCTTCTCTCATCCAGACTATACTGTCGGCTTTGGAATTTCACCAAATCATGCTACTTTACGTAACTCGCGGGCTATACCGCCGGTAGGGAATCTCACCCACCCCCGAAGATTTATTTTTTATCTGACTTAATTATATACCTTTTGCAAATATTTTGTCAATATGAAAACGTTATTTAGTTTCTCAAAAAAATCTTTTTATTTATTCATGATATTATCATATCTTATTGTGTTTATATTTTTCCAGCCCCAAGACTGAACTATACTTGCAAGTTTTACTACATATCTATCTGCTAGTATAGCATATATATCGGTCTAGCTCCATTTTTAACCATATAAATAGCTGCATGATTGTATGATACCCCCTGTTTCATAGATGAATATGGTATATCCCATGCTAATAATATCTTGAAATCCATATGTATATATCTTCCTTCAAATAACCTGAAGACTTTACTACAGTTCTTATTTTACCATCGCTAGCAAAGCAATATGCCTTTCTTCCCATTGTTCTTACACCATTTATTAACACATCATAGTCATAAGGTTGGAAATATCTATAAGCTCCATCTATATTCTCCCAACCTCTTACTAATCCATCTAACCATTCTGAGTAATATACTTTTCAATAGATTCTAAGCCAACCATTTAATATTGACCCCACTGAAGCAAGTGCATATGCCTTATCTCTAATTTTAAAAAGAACTTTCTAGTCTCATCGTATCTGATCTTATCTCCATTTTTAGCTATAATATAATTTTTGCCATTTTCATTTACCATTGTATAATTATCATACATTTGTATATCCTTTTTATTTTTCCTATTTATAAAATTTTAAAATCAAAAAAGAGCAGTTAAAAACTGCTCTTCAAATATTTATTGTCAATTTCCTTTAAAAATCTAAATTTTATCCTTGTTTTACATCTTTCATAGATAGAGATACCTTAGCTCTTTGAGTATCTATAGCTATTACTTTAACTTTTACAATATCTCCTACTGTCAATACATCTGAAGGAGTTTTGATTCTTTTCTTAGAAATTTGAGATATGTGAACCAAGCCATCATTTTTTATACCTATATCCACAAAAGCCCCAAAATCGACTACATTCCTTACCGTTCCAATAAGTTCCATCCCTTCTTCTAAATCTTCAAGCTTCATTACATCCGTTCTAAGTACAGGTTTAATTCCTGTTTCTCTTATATCTCTTCCTGGTTTTTTTATTTCCTCTATTATATCCTTCAAGGTTGCCTTTCCTACTCCAAGCTTTTCAGATAGATTTTCAAAACCATAATTTTTAATTCTACTATCTATATCCTTCAGATTGGCAGAAGATACATCATCCATAGTATAGTTAAGAAGCTCTAACATTTTTTCACACGCTTGATAACTTTCTGGATGCACGCCTGTATTATCTAAAGGATTTTTAGCTTTTGGTATTCTTATAAATCCAGCTGATTGTTCAAAGGCTGCTGGACCAAGTCTTTTTACCTTTTTAATTTCATCTATACTTTCAAATTCTCCATTTTCATCTCTGTATGCTACTATATTTTTCGCAACAGTTGAAGATATTCCAGCTACATGTTCTAACAGGGAATATGAAGCAGTATTAATATCCACCCCTATCTTATTTACAGAATCTTCTACAACACCATCTAATACTTCTGAAAGTCTTTTTGCATTAACATCATGCTGATACTGACCAACACCTATACTTCTCGGTTCTATCTTTACAAGCTCTGCCATAGGGTCTTGTAGTCTTCTGGCTATTGAAATTGCACCTCTTATAGATACATTAATATCCGGATGCTCTTCATTAGCAAGTTTTGATGCCGAGTAAACTGATGCTCCCGCTTCGTTAACTATGCAATAACTCACATTTTCTTCTATTTCAGAAATCATTTCTGCAACAAATTTCTCTGATTCTCTAGATGCAGTTCCATTACCTATAGATATAATATCTACACCATATTCCTTTATCATTTTCTTTAAAGTTTTTTTAGACTTTTCTATATCATTTTGTGGCTCAGTAGGATATACAGTTGTATAATCTAAAAGCTTTCCATTTTTATCTACTACTGCTATTTTGCAACCAGTTCTAAATGCAGGATCAAATCCCATTACTACTACATCTTTTACTGGAGCTTGTAATAGTAATCCATTTAAATTCTTCCCAAAAACCTCTATTGCCCTTTCTTGAGCAATATCTGTAAGATGATTTCTAATTTCTCTTTCTATAGAAGGAAATATCAACCTTTTATAGGAATCTTCTGCTGTTTCTCTAATAATGTCAATATTTCTTGTATTAGCCTCATTAGTATATTTGTTCACTATTTCATCTATAAATTTTTGGTCATCCATTTCAACTTTAACTGATAGGAAAGCTTCTTTTTCTCCTCTATTTATCGCAAGAACTCTATGTGGAAGTATTTCATTTATTTTTTCTGAAAACTCATAGTACATTCTGTATACCGAATCTTCTTTATCGTCTTTTGCTCTTGAAATAAGACTTGCTCTTTTCAAAGCATATTCCCTTATAAACTTTCTTATTTCTGCATCATCACTCATTTGCTCTGCAACTATATCTTTGGCTCCAGATATTGCAGATTCTATATCTTTAACATCCTTCTCTGGATTTATAAATTTTTCAGCTTCCTTTTCTATATCTAAATTTTTAGATAAAAGCATCATCATAGCTAAATTTTCAAGACCTTTTTCTTTAGCAATAGTAGCTCTTGTTCTTTTTTTCTTTTTGTATGGTGCATATATATCTTCTACTTCTTGAAGTGTTTTGGCACTATCTAAAGCAAAAATTATTTCTTCTGTCAGTTTTTCTTGTTCATCTATTAATCTTTTAATATCCTCTTTTCTATTAGCAAGATTTCTTAAATAAGCAAGTTTTTCTCCAAATTCTCTTAATTGAACATCACTCATTTCACCTGTCATTTCTTTTCTGTATCTTGCTATAAAAGGTATAGTATTGCCTTCATCTATCAACTTAATTGTATTCTCTACTTGAAATTTTTTAAGCTTTAATTCTTTGCATAAAAGTTCTTCTATCTCCATTTTTCCCCCTATTATTTTTCTTTCTTAACAAAATCTCTCAAATAACCATACATAAATGCATCAAGATTACCGTCCATTACTGCATCTACATTTGCGTTTTCTATATTTGTTCTGTGATCTTTAACTAGCTTATAGGGCTGAAAAACGTACGATCTTATTTGACTTCCCCAAGTAATCTGATTGTACTGCCCATGTATGTCCTCTATTTTTTCCTTTTTTTCTTCCTCTTTTATCTGAATAAGCTTTGCAATTAAAAGCTTCATTGCAACATCCTTATTAGTATGCTGACTCCTCTCATTCTGACAAGAAACAACTATACCTGTTGGAATATGTGTTATTCTTACAGCTGAATCTGTTGTATTTACATGCTGTCCGCCGGCACCTGAAGCTCTATAGGTATCTATTTTTAAATCACTTTGATTTAATTTAATGTCTATATCTTCATCTATTTCAGGTATTACATCTACTGAAGCAAATGAAGTGTGTCTCTTACCAGAGGAATCAAAGGGAGATATTCTTACTAATCTATGAACACCTTTTTCGCTTTTTAAATATCCATAAGCATTTCTACCTTGAACCAATATAGTTGCTGTTTTTATACCTGCAGCTGGATCTGAAATCAAATCCAAAAGCTTAACTTTCATCCCTCTATCTTCTGCCCATCTAATATACATTCTCAAAAGCATCTGCGACCAATCTTGTGCATCTAATCCCCCTGTTCCAGAGTTAATAGATACTATAGCATTATTGGGGTCATATTCTCCAGAAAACAGCATCTCTAATGTCATTTTTTCTATTTTGGACGATAAAGCAAATATACAATCTTTAATAGATGTTTCTACTTCTTCATCCTCTTCACTACTTAATTCACCTTCTCCTAATTCTATAAGTGTTTCAATATCTTCAACATCAGTTTTTAATTCTTCAAAACTTTCTATTGTTGATGTAAGTTGTTTATTTTCTTGAAGTATCTTATTTGCCTCTTCACTATTTTCCCAGAAACTTTGTTCTTCCATCATTGTGTTTATATCCGCTTGCCTTGACCTTATACTATCCAAGTCAAAGGGAAACACCCAACTCTCTAACTTTAGTCGAAAGTTCTTCACATTCCGACTTATAATCTTGAATATTAATCATTAAAATTTTCACTTCCTATTCTTCTCTTAAAATTTTTATTTTAGAAATATAGCTAAACTATGAAACTAAGTTTCATATATCTTGCTTATTCAATCTTTTTCCATAATAGCTTTATTTACATTATACTGTTTTTCAAGTATCTACTACAATGTTTTATTTCCATTTTTTCTAATAAGAACTTTTAAAATCTATTATTTTCTAAGATAATATTATCACTAGCTAATATAAAAGAAAAAGGCAGTATGTCTTTGCATACTGCCTAATAATCTAATCACTATTTTCCACAGCAGTTTTTATATTTCTTTCCGCTTCCACATGGACAAGGATCATTTCTTCCTATCTTTGTTTCTGCTACTGCCTGTTTACCCCTCTTGGCTTTTTCTTCAAAATCTTCTTCTGTCGCTGGTGATTCTAATGAATCCACATCCACTACTGCCTTTCTTTCTACTGGTATTTCTACTTGTATATTGAAAAGATATGCTACTGTATCCTGTCTTATTATAGCATTCATTTCGTCGAACATTTCAAATCCTTCCATCTTATATGCTATTACTGGATCTATCTGACCAATAGCTCTTAGCCCTATACCCTGACGCAATTGATCCATTGCATCTATATGATCTATCCAATGGTTATCAACTGACTGAAGTAGTATTATTCTTTCTACTTCTCTCATTCTTTCTGAACCTATAAATTCTTCCTTTTCTGCATATAATCCAAGTAGTTTATCATATACTGCTTCTAAAGCATTTGCTGGAGATAATGATTCGAAATCTATATCATCTATTTCGCCAGCTGGAATAATCTGATACATGTGATGTTTGAAAGCTTGAACATCAAGAACATCTTTTTCATCTGTGTATCTATTTATTGATTCTGTAATTACATCTCTCATCATCAATTCTATCTGCTGTTGCAAGTTTTCACCTGATAGAACTCTTCTTCTTTCTTCGTATATAATTTCTCTCTGCTTGTTCATAACGTCATCATATTCAAGCACGTTCTTTCTTATACTGAAGTTCTTACCTTCTACCTTTTTCTGTGCATTTTCTATAGATTTAGTAAGCATTCTATGCTCAATTGGAGTATCATCGTCCATACCTAATCTTCCTAAAAGATTTTGAACTTTTTCACTACCAAATAATCTCATAAGATCGTCATCAAGTGCTATATAGAATCTTGATTCCCCTGGATCACCCTGACGACCAGCACGACCTCTTAGCTGATTATCAATTCTACGAGACTCATGTCTTTCTGTACCTAAGATACAAAGCCCTCCAGCTTCAAGAACCTTTTTCTGCTCTGCATCTGTTTGCTCTTTAAATTCGTTATATAATTTCTTATAAGTTTTTCTAGCTGCATCATATTCTTCTTTATCTTCTATTCCAGCAACTTCATTTGCAGAATTTACTCTATTTATCATTTCATCAGTAAAGTTCAATCTCTTCATTTCTCTAAGAGCCATAAACGAAGGATTACCACCTAAAAGTATATCTGTACCTCTACCTGCCATATTAGTCGCTATAGTTACAGCACCTAATCTACCTGCCTGAGCTATTATCTCTGCTTCTTTTTCATGGAATTTCGCATTAAGTACCTTGTGTTCGATTCCATATTGACTTAATATTTTAGATAAAAGCTCTGACTTTTCTATTGATACTGTACCTACTAGTATTGGCTGATTATATGCATGTCTTTCTTTTATATCTTTGGCAACTGCATTGAACTTAGCAAGCTGATTTGCATATACTACATCTGGATGATCCTTTCTTAATATTGGTTTGTTTGTCGGTACTTGAAATACATCCATTTTATAAATCGACTTAAATTCTTCTTCTTCTGTTTTAGCAGTACCAGTCATACCTGAAAGTTTCTTATACATTCTAAAGTAATTCTGGAAAGTTACAGTAGCAAGTGTTTTAGACTCTCTCTGAACTTCAAGTCCTTCCTTAGCCTCTATAGCTTGATGAAGCCCCTCTGAATACCTTCTACCAAACATCAATCTTCCTGTGAATTCATCGACAATTACTATTTCTCCCTCTTTAACCACATAATCAACATCTTTTTTCATTATTACATGAGCTCTAAGAGCCTGATTTATATGGTGATAAAGCTCAGTATGCTCCATAGTAGTTATATTTTCTACATTGAAATATACCTCAGCTTTTTTAATACCTGTTTCAGTAAGAG
>JAHHSS010000066.1 GCA_020025095.1 Peptostreptococcus sp. | reverse complement strand
CGGTATATAATTAATAATTGTAAGAGAGATAATTGTTGGTAAAAATAATATTATTTAATCGGGAAGGTGCATAATGAAAAAAGTAATTTATGACTGTGATAATACAATGGGAATTTCTAATAGAGATATTGATGATGGCTTGGCCTTATTGTATCTCATAAACAATCCAGAAGTCGAGTTATTAGGAGTAACATGTACATATGGAAATGAAAATATAGATTATGTTTACAATCAGACTATAGAATTGATGAAGGAAATAAATTGCGATATACCAGTTTATAAAGGCAGAGGTGGATATAGAATGGAAGATTACTACGCTGGTGTATATAAGAATGAAACGAGTATGGAAGTGGATGAAGTGGAAAAAAATGAGGCAGCTCAATTTATAGTTTCTACAATACGCAATCATCCTGAAGAAATAAGTATTATAGCGACAGGCTCTATGCAAAATCTATATGATGCTAGTTTTATAGACCAGAGTGTAATTTCTAATACGAAAGAAATAGTTCTTATGGGGGGAATTACTGAAGAGTTAAAATTTGGCGATAAAATAATGAATGAACTTAATTTTTCAGTGTGTCCCAAAGGGGCCTTCACGGTATTAAATAAGGGAACCAAAGTGTCTGTTTTAACGGGGAATAACTGTATGGCAGCAAAGTTTACAGGAGAAGAGTTTAACTCTTTAAAAGAAAGATTTAAAGAAGATGACAGTAAGTTAAAAAATAAATTTATTCTAAATAAGATTGAAAAATGGATGAATGAATTTAAAAATGAATATGGCTGCAATTATGTAATACTATGGGATGTAATAGCTGCAATCTATCTTACTAATCCAGAACTTTTTGAAGAAAAGTTAGTAACTATAAAATCTAGAGTAGAGGATTTTACTAGAGGTTATATTAATATAGTAAAAGATTATAAAGAAAATTTAATTTTATCTAGAGATGATGTGTTTAAAATGGTAGAAATATATAAAGATTTAGAGTTGAACACAGGCATAAATGTTATAAATCTTCCTACTGTTATATCGTCGGAGGATGTAAACAAAAAGATGATAGAAATAGTACATACTTAGTTTATATATTAAAGTTTAAGTTAGTGAATTGATATTTTATAATATTTATAACTATTCTTATACAATTTTGTAATAAAATTATATTTATATGAAAATATTGCAATTATTAGTTTTTTATTATATAATTTTATACTATAAATAGTTTATATATAAACTGTGATAAAGAGGAGTAGCAGGGTAGTGATTTAAAGAGAGAAAATCATTGGTGGAAGATTTTTAATTAACGCACTGTGAAGTAGCTTTTGAGTTTATTGTACGAAGTTTTTATGTGTAGTACAATACGGATAGTCCCGTTAAAGACTTTGAGAGCCGAATTAATTTCGGAATTAAGGTGGTAACGCGAGCTTTTCGTCCTTTTGGATGAAGAGCTCTTTTTTATTACAAAAGAAGAGTATTTTAAAAAGGAGGAAATTATGGACAGAAATTTACCAAAAAATTATGATCCTAAGGATTTTGAAGAAAGATTATATCAAGAATGGCAAGACAATGGATGTTTTAAATCTGAAATAAACAAGGACAAAGAAGCATTCACAATAGTTATGCCACCACCAAATATTACAGGACAGCTTCATATGGGGCATGCTCTTGATGATACCTTACAGGATATATTGATAAGATGGAAGAGAATGGACGGGTTTGAAGCTCTTTGGATACCAGGAACTGACCATGCATCTATAGCAACAGAGGTAAAGGTTGTAAATAGAATAAAAGAAGAAACTGGAAAAAGCAAGTACGAGATAGGAAGAGAAGAGTTTTTAAGACGTGCTTGGGAATGGAAAGAAGAATTCGGTGGTAAGATAGTAAATCAGGTTAAGAAGTTAGGTGCTTCATGTGATTGGGATAAGGAAAGATTTACTATGGATGAAGGTTGCAATAAGGCTGTTACTAAGTTTTTCATAAAGCTTTATGAAGAAGGGCATATATACAGAGGAAATAGAATAATCAACTGGTGTCCAGACTGTAAAACTACATTATCAGATGCAGAGGTTGAACATGAAGATCAGGAAGGTAGTTTCTGGCATATAAAATATCCTATTAAGGATAGTGAAGAATATCTAGAGATTGCAACTACAAGACCTGAAACAATGTTGGGAGATACAGGAATAGCAGTTCATCCCGAAGATGAAAGATATGCTCATCTTGTAGGTAAGACAGCAATACTTCCACTAGTTGGAAGAGAGTTAATAATAGTGGCAGATGATTATGTTGATAAGGAGTTCGGTACAGGTGCGGTTAAGATGACACCAGCACATGATCCTAATGACTTTGAGGTAGGAAAGAGACATAATCTTGAGGAAATCAATGTTATGAATGATGATGCTACAATGAATGAACTTGCTGGTAAGTATCAAGGTATGGATAGATATGAATGTAGAAAAGAAATAGTTAAGGATCTTGATGAAGCAGGATATCTTATAAAGATAAAGAAACATGATCATGCTGTAGGTACTTGTTATAGATGTCATACAGTAATAGAACCAAGACTATCACTTCAATGGTTTGTAAATATGCAAGAACTAGCAAAGCCAGCGATAAAGGTATTAAAGGATGGAGATTTAGGATTTGTTCCTGAAAAATTTGATAAAACTTACCTTCAGTGGCTTGAAAACATTAGAGATTGGTGCATATCAAGACAGTTATGGTGGGGTCATCAGATACCTGCATACTATTGTCAAGAATGTGGAGAAGTTATAGTAGCTGAAGCGACACCTGAAAAATGTCCTAAGTGTTCTTCTTCAGATATAAAACAAGATGAAGATGTACTTGACACTTGGTTCTCATCAGGATTATGGCCTTTTGAAACTCTAGGCTGGCCAGAAAAGACAGAGGAACTAGAATACTACTATCCAACAAGCGTTCTTGTAACAGGATATGATATTATCTTCTTCTGGGTTGTAAGAATGGTATTTAGCGCAATGTTCTGTATGAATGAAAAACCATTTAGCCATGTTCTAGTTCATGGTTTAGTAAGAGATTCGCAGGGTAGAAAGATGTCTAAATCATTAGGAAATGGTATAGATCCTCTAGAAATAATTGATCAGTATGGTGCTGATGCTCTTAGATTTACTCTAGCTACAGGAAATTCACCAGGAAATGATATGAGGTTCTATACAGAAAGAGTTGAATTTGCTCGTAATTTCAATAATAAATTATGGAATGCATCTAGGTTTGTATTTATGAACCTTGAAGATGATACACTTCTTGAAAATCTTACAAGAAGTGCTGTAGAAGAAAACTTCACTCTTGCTGATAAATGGATAATATCAAGAGCTAATAAGATAGTTGAAGAAGTTGGAACAAATATGGAAAAATTTGAGCTAGGAATGGCTCTTCAAAAGGCTTATGACTTTACTTGGTCAGAATACTGCGATTGGTATATAGAAATGGTTAAGCCTAGACTTTACGGAGAAGATAGAGAAGCAAAGAGAGCGGCATTATATACTTTGACATATGTTCTTGAAAAGGTATTAAAGCTTCTTCATCCATTTATACCATTTATTACAGAAGAGATATATTCATATCTTCCAACGGTAGAAGGATATATTATAAGAGCAGAATATCCTCATTACAGAGAAGAAGATAACATGGAAGTTGAAGAAGAAAAGATGAATCTTATAATGGACGGAATTAGAAATATCAGAAATGTAAGAGCTGAAATGAATGTTCCTCCATCTAAGAAGGCTAAAACAATATTAGTTCCTTCTGCTGAAAAGCTTGCAGCAATGGAAGATGGAAAAGAATACTTTAAGTCACTTGCTTCAGCATCAGAAGTTGAAATAAAAGACAGTACTGAGGGTATACCTGAAGATGCAGTATCAGTTGTTATAGAAGGAGTTGAAATATTTATTCCGCTTGATGAACTTGTAGACTTTGAAAAGGAAAAAGAAAGACTTAACAAGGAAAAGGAAAAAGCACTTGCTGAGATAAAAAGAGTAGAAGGTAAGCTAAATAATCCAGGATTTGTGAATAAGGCTCCAGAAAAATTGGTAGAGGAAGAAAAGGCAAAGAAAGAAAAATATGAAGAAATGTTAAAGTCTATAGAAGAAAGACTTTCAAAATTTCAATAAAAAGATAAAGAAGTGGTGATAGTTTTATCACCGCTTTTTCTTATAAAAATTATATAATTTCTTGAAGAGCATAAAGTTAAATTGATATTTTATATATTTTACTTCTTGTTTTAAAATATTTTTGATTGACATTCCTTCAACTTAAAATGGAAAATATAAAAAACTAAATGTAATATATATTTGACTTTTTGTAAATTATATATTATAATTTTTGAAAGAAGGGAGTGGTTTTATGAATACACAAGATTTTGACATGGGTTTTAAAAGTGGGATATACATAGGAATACTAGTTGCTATTGTAGTATCTTTTGTAGTATGGAAAAGGATTAGGAAAGGAAAAACTTTATATTATGATGAAAGGCAAGAAAAGATAAGAGGTCATGCTTTTAGATATGGATTTTATGCAATGATTATATGGATTATTTTATCCATGTTTTTAGAATTTTTATTTGAAAGAAACTTATTTGATAGAGGCAGTTTTGCAATGATAACTATCTTGATAGGTGTTGGTGTAAATGTTGTCTATTCCATTCTTAATGGTTCATATTTTTATGTTAATATGAATAGAAAAGGATATATAGTGATGCTTATAGCTTTTGCTGCAATAAATTTATTAGCAAGTGTAATGATGTTTATTTCAGGAGGAGTTATAGAAAATGGGGTATTGACTTATAAATCAATAAACTTACTTGTTACAATATTGATAGTAGCAGTTCTTATGGCTATTTATATTAGGGATAAGGCAGAGAAAATGTTAGAAAAAAAGGATGATGAATAGTGAAAAACCTAAAAATGAAGGCAGCTAGAGCTGAAAAAGACTTATCTCAAAAAGAATTAGCAGAAAAAGTAGGGGTAACAAGGCAGACTATAAGTGCAATAGAAAAAGGGGACTATAATCCAACAATCAATCTTTGTATATCCATATGTAAAGTTCTTGAAAAAACACTTGACGAGCTATTTTGGAATTAAAGAAATATTTGATGTGTAGTAAGAGTCTAGCTTGCATATTTGAAAAAACAATTATGAAAATATATAGAAAAACACATAGAAATAATAATTGCTTAAAGTTATATACTTGCTAATGATTTATGCAATAAAATTCTATGTGTTTTTTCTTTAATACTTTGTTAAATGACTATAAGATTATCTAAATGCTATTATTAATATTTTTATTAGTTCAGTATATTTTATCAAAAAAATAAATAGACTGCTAGATAAAATCTATTGCAGTCTATTTATACTATTTCATTAAGAATTTATTTTAAGTTTGCAAGTAAATTCTTAGTAAATTCCCAAACTCTCTGAACAGATGATATGCTCATGTGTTCCTTTGGAGAGTGAGCATCTCTTATATTTGGTCCGTAGCTTAGCATATCTGTATTAGGTAGTATTCCCTTCAATAGACCACATTCAAGACCAGCATGTATAGAATTTGCTATAGGTTCTTTTCCATATTGATCAATAAAAGTCTTAGTAGCGATATCTCTTAGTTCAGATTCAGCTTCAAATGGCCAAGCTGGATAAGCGGAATATTCTCTAGCAGAACCACCGAATCTCTTTGTTAGAATATTTAATCTATCAAGTATTTCTCTAAGTGAGCTAGAAGAACCAGAACGAACAGAAGTTATTAGAAGAAGTTCATTGTCTTTTTCTCCAATTATAGCATTATTTAGAGAAGTTTGAACAAGACCTTCTATATCTTTACTCATGTATTGAACACCATCAGGTATTACCATAAGAAATTCTATTATATTTGTACTAAGTTCCTTTGTATATGCTTCCTTAGCTTCTGTTTCAGTAACTTTAACAGTTAAGTCAGGATCTTCTACTCTGTATTCTTCTTTTATATCTGCTATTATAGAATTTATTTTTTCAGATACCTTTTCAACATTTTCAGTAACTATTACAGCACTTGCCTTACTTGGTATAGCATTATGCTTTATACCACCTTCAATTGAAGCAAGAAGAACATCTTCCTTCACAGTGTTAAGTATTCTAGCAAGGCCCTTTATAGCATTTAATCTCTGTTTATTTATTTCAGAACCAGAGTGTCCACCTTTTAGTCCAGTTATTTCTATTTTGCAAGCCTTTCCAGAAACAGCTTCTCTAGCTATTTCAAATGACATATCTATGTTAGAACCACCTGAACATCCTAGTAAGAATTCTCCTTCTTCTTCTGTGTCTATATTTAATAAACGAGTACCAGTTAAGTGCTCACCAGTCAAAGCAGTTGCACCTTCCATACCGTCTTCTTCACAAGTTGTTATCAATAATTCAATTGGAGGGTGTGGGATATCATCAGCATCTAATATCGCAAGTCCATATGCAACTGCAATACCGTCATCTCCACCTAAAGTAGTGTTGTTGGCTCTCATTATGTCACCTTCAACAATCATTTCAATAGGGTCTTTGTCAAAGTCGTGGTTAGAATCATCAGTCTTAACACAAACCATGTCCATATGTCCCTGAATTATAACTGCTGGAGAATTTTCATAACCCTTAGTACCAGGTTTCTTTATTATAACGTTTAAAGCTTCATCCTGGTAAACTTCAAGATTTCTATCCTTAGCAAATTTTACTAAGAAATCACTAACTTCCTTTTCATTACCTGAACTTCTTGGTATTTGGTTTAATTCATAAAACCATTGAAAAACTTCCTTTGGTTCAAGCTCCTTAATATTGTTCATCTTGTAAACCTCCTAAAATAAATAAGATTATAAAACATAATATGTCACACAATAAATTATACGAATATTTAAAATTTAAGTGATATAAACATATCTTGTTCAGCTTTTATGATACAATATTTAGTCAAAAAATACAATAATCAAAGGCTAAAAATTAGTTTAAATTTATTAATATTAGATATTTTATTAGTTATTTTAATTATCAAAATCGAATTCGAGCATATTAAAATTAATATAAATTAATTATTCACTTATAAAAATAAGAAAGAGTTAAGGGAATTATATTTTACACATATAAAAAGCATCAAGCAAATAGTTAACTTTATAAATCATTGAATAAAAAATCGGTTCTTTAAGTAGCAAGAACCGATGAACAGAAACAAATATATTAGAAAAGAGCTTCTTTTACCTTTGAAACAAAGTCATTTATATGTTCTCTAGAACAATCTTCTGCAGCAGCTTCATCCCCATTTTCTATGGCATCTATAATCCCGTTAAATCTTTTTGTAAAAATACTCATGTCAGTAAAGTATTCATTACAATAGTGCCATAATCTTTCTGTGTGAAGGTGAAGAGATTTAAGTGTAGATGTAAGCCAAGTATTTCCACAAGCAAGCATTATAATTGAATGGAATTCTTCATCAAGATCTATTGCTTTTTGATAATCATCTGCCGCACAGAATTTTTCAAGTTCAGCTGTAACATCTTTTAACCTCTTAATTTGAGCAGGTGTTATGTTTTTTACAGCTAGTCTTGTTGCCATAGGATCGAGCATACTTGTAAGCTCAAATAAAGACTTCATATTAGTAAAGTCAATGAAAGAAACTTGCACACCATATCTAGGCACAATATTTAAAAGTTTATCCATTTCTAGTCTTTGAAAGGCACTTCTTACAGGTGTTCTACTGATATTGAATTCCTTAGAAATTTCAATTTCGTTAAGTACATCTCCAGGCTTATATTCATTTCTTACTATTCTTTTTTTTAATTCTTCATATATATCAACTTTTTTCATAATATACCTCCTTGAGTTTTATTTCACTTGTATAATCAAAAAATAAAATAAATCCTATCAGTATGATTATACATAGCTTTTTACTAAAAAACAACCACTAGAATAAATAATTAATAAAGCTTAAGAATTTTTAAAAAAATGATTTTAATTAAGAAAATGAATAAATTTATTGTTAAAACTAAATTAAAAATAAAAAAATAAATATATTT